>CAMKYP010000345.1 GCA_946477505.1 uncultured Dechloromonas sp.
TTCAGCACGTGCTGCTTGACCTTCAGTATCTGCGAAGGATGCATCGAGAAGATGCGCAGTCCCATGCCGAGCAGCAGGCGGGTCAGTTCCGGGTCGCCGGCCATTTCGCCGCAGACCGACACCGGGATATTGACCTTCTCGGCGCTGGCCAGCGTATGGGCGATCAGCATCAGCACGGCCGGGTGCAGCGGGTCGTAGAGGGCGGCAACCTGCTCGTCGGTGCGGTCGATGGCCAGCGTGTACTGGATCAGATCGTTGGTGCCGATAGAGAGGAAGTCGAGTCGGCGCAGGAACAGCCCGACAGCCAGCGCGGCTGCCGGAATCTCGATCATGCCGCCGACTTCGATGTTTTCGTCGAAAGCCACCTTTTCACCGCGCAGGCTGGACTTGGCCTGTTCCAGCGCGGCCAGCGTCTGGTCGATTTCGTGGGCATGCGCCAGCATCGGGATCAGCAGCTTGATCGGGCCGTGCTTGGAGGCGCGCAGGATGGCGCGCAGCTGGGTCTGGAACATGCGCGGCTCGGCCAGCGACAGCCGGATGGCGCGGCGGCCGAGCGCCGGGTTGGTCTTGACCCGGTCGCCGGCCGAGGCGTTGGGGTTCATGTCCTTGTCGGCGCCGAGGTCGAAGGTGCGGATAGTGACCGGACGCCCGCCCATGCCCTTGACCACTTTCTTGTAGGCCTCGTACTGCTCCTGCTCGTCGGGCATGTCGCCCCGGTCGAGGAAGAGGAATTCGGTACGGAACAGGCCGATGCCTTCGGCGCCGCAGTCGAGGGCGACCGGGACGTCGCCCGGCAGCTCGATATTGGCGAACAACTGCACCTCAACGCCGTCGATCGTCTCCGATTTGGCGGTCTTCAGGCGCTTGAGCTTGGACTTTTCCAGCTCGATCTGTTCCTTGCGCAGCTGGTATTCGTCGAGGATGCGTTGATCCGGATTGACGATGACGACGCCGCGCAGGCCGTCGACAATCAGCAGTTCGCCGTCACGGATCAGGCCGCGGGCGTTTTCCAGGCCGAGGACGGCGGGAATCGCCATCGAGCGGGCGAGGATGGCTGTATGCGAGGTGGCGCCGCCGACATCGGTGATGAACGAGGCGAAGCGGTGTTCCTTGAAGGCGATGGTGTCGGCCGGCGACAGGTCGTGGGCGACGACGATCAGGCTTTCTTCCTTGGACTTCTTGGCATTCTTCAGCGCGGCACGACCGGGGTGGCCGAGCAGTTCCTTGACCACGCGCTCGACGACCTGCACCACGTCGAACTTGCGCTCGCGCAGGTAGGTGTCTTCGAACTGATCGAACTGGTCGACCAGATGCTCCATTTGCTGGACCAACGCCCATTCGGCATTGCAGCGCCGCTCACGGATGATGTCGCGCGGCTTTTCGGCCAGTTCCGGGTCTTCCAGGAACATGGTGTGGATGTCGATGAAGGCGTTGAGCTCGGCCGGCGCGTGCTCGGTATTTTCCTTCATCAGGATCAGTTCTTCCTTGACCGCCTTGATGGCTGCGTCGAAGCGCTCGATTTCCTTGTCGATCAGGCGCGGCGCCAGTGTCAGGTGGGCGACCTCAAGGGTCGCGTGCGACATCAGCATGGCTCGCCCGATGGCGATGCCGCCGGATACTCCCAGGCCGTGTAGCGTGAAGCTCATCGAGTCTATTCTCCTTCGCCAAAGTAGTCGGCGATCAGCGCGAGCAGGGCCTCCATCGCCTCGGCCTCGTCGGCGCCGTCAGTCTCCAGGGTCACCTTTGAACCCTTGCCGGCCGCCAGCATCATGACACCCATGATGCTCTTGGCGTTGATGCGGCGCGTGCCCTTGGTCATCCACACTTCGCACTTGTACTTGCCGGCGAGTTGGGTGAGTTTGGCGGAGGCGCGGGCGTGCAGGCCAAGTTTGTTGATGATTTCGGTTTCCTGGGTCAGCATGAATCGTTTCCGGTTAATGGTCTTGCATGTTGAGAATGCCGTCGCGGCCACCATCGCGGGCGCGGACGAGCAGGGTCTCCAAGTCCTTGTCGCGATAGTTCAGGGCGCGCAGCAGCATGGGCAGATTGACGCCGGCCAGGCCTTCGATACGGCCCGGATCGAGCAACTTGAGGGCGAGGTTGGCCGGCGAGGCGCCGAAGATGTCGGTCAGCACCAGCACGCCCCGGCCGCTATCGACCAGGCGCAACATCTGGCGGGCCAGCGGCAGCAGGTCGAGCGGGTCGTCCTGCGCGGAGAGGCCGAGCTGGTTCAGTTGCAGCGGGCGCTTGTTCAGCACGTGGCAGGCGTTCTGGACGAGCGCCTCGCCATAGCTTCCATGCGTGATGAGAAGAATGCCGATCATGCTCCGGATTCTAACCGAAGCGACTATTTGCGGCTGACGATCAGAATGCCGACGACAACAAAGACGGCGCCGGCGGTCTGCGCGGCGGAAATGTGCTCGCCGAGCAGCGACCAGCCGAAACCGATGGTCAGGATGGGGCCGACCATGCCAACCAGGGAGGCATGCCCGGCGCCGATGCGGCGGATTGCCGCCGACTGGGCGAATACCGGCACGATGGTCGAAAACAGGGCCATGGCCAGCCCCCAGCCATAGACCGGCAGTGGCTGGATGAAGGCCGAGAACGGCTGGACGGCCATGAAATGCAACAGCGTCATGGCTGACGACATCAACATGGCCAGCGCCGAGAAGCGCATGGCGCCAAGGCGGGTGATCATTGGGCCGCTTCCGGAGAGATACACGGCGTAAAGAATGCTGGATCCGAAGACCAGGGCGCCGCCGATCACCACGCTGCGCGTATCGCCGAAATTGAGGTCATGCACGAAGGCGAATCCGATGCCGGTGTAGCACAGTGCCACGGCAATACCTTCGCGCCGGGTGAGGGGCTTGCCCTGGAATAGGACGCCGATCAGGATGGTCAGCGTCGGATAGGTGAATAGAATCAGCCGTTCAAGCCCGGCCGAAATGTATTCCAGTCCCCAGAAATCGAGCAGACTCGATCCGTAGTAGCCGCAGAAGGCCAGCAGCAGGAGCTTTCCCCAATCCTCGCGGCTCAGGCTGTCGCCAGCCTTTTGACTGGACAGGCCGACCCATAGAAAGACAGGGAGCGCAAAGCCGAGACGCAAGGCGAGCAAGGTGATTGCATCGATGCCGTAGGGATAGGCCAACTTGACGAATATTGCCTTGAGCGAGAAGCCAAGTGCGGCAATAAGGGCCAGGCCAGTGCCGTAAGCGTTCGATGGTTGCAATTCGGGTCCGGAGAAAGTGACGTGATATCGAGAACCCCGGATGGAGGCCTGAACACGCGCCGACAATTGTCAGACAGCCGTTCTTTCGATCTCGACGACGGGTTGTCCAAACCATGCTTCGGCGCGACCTCTCCAGAGAGTGCTTGATCTTACCAAGCTTCGGCGATTTCGATCAGATTGAGATCGGGGTCGCGCACATAGATGGATCGGATGGGGCCGAGCGCGCCGGTCCGTTTGACCGGGCCTTCGACGATGGGGACACCATGTGCATGCAGGTGGGCGATGACTTCGTCCAGCGGTCGACTGGCGATGAAGCACAGATCGAGCGCACCGGGAACCGGCAGGTGCGCCTTGGGCAGGAATTCCTTGCCGTATTCGTGCAGGTTGATCTTTTGTCGGCCAAAAACAAAGGCCGTGCGGTTGTCGCCGAAGGTTTCACACCGCATGCCGAGCACCGTTTCGTAGAAATGGATACAGGCGGCGGTGTCGCGCGTGGTCAATACGAGGTGATCCAGGTGGTCGAGCATGGGGACTTCTCCGGGAGGGGAGGCGGGATCGCCGCCTCCTATGGTTTATTTTCCGCCGATTTCCTTGCGGATGGCCTCGACCAGCGTTTTCGGCAGACGCGATTCGACCTGCCCATAGGTGGGGAGCAGGGCTTGCCGCCAGGCATCCCGCTGCTGGGCCGTGAGCTGGGTGACGCTGGCCTTGCCGGAGGCGGCGATACGCTTGAGATCGTCCTCGTTTTCCTTCTCGGTCAGCTGGTTCACGAAGACGGTGGCATCGCGCATGGCGCTGTCCAGCGCGCTGCGGACATCCGGCGGCAGGCCATCCCAGAACTTCTTGTTGACCACGACGGCGTAGCCGAGATAACCGTGATTGGTGGCCGTGTAGTGTTTCTGGACTTCATGGAAACGCTGGCTGTAGCTTTGTGTCGGCGTTTGCTCGGTGCCGTCGATGACGCCGGTTTGCAGTGCCTGGTAGACCTCGGAGAAGGCCATGGTCTGCGGCAGGGCGCCCAGCGTGCGCATCTGCGCTTCGAGCACCTTCGACGACTGGATGCGCAGCTTCAAGCCCTTGGCGTCGCTCGGCAGCGTCAACGGCTTGTTGGCCGACATCACCTTGAAACCGTTGTCCCAGAAGGCCAGGCCCTTGATGCCGCGCGGTTCAAGCTTGTCGAGCATCTGCCGGCCGAGGGGGCCGTCAGTGATCTTGTGCACCTCGGCAAAGCCGGGGAAGAGAAAGGGCAGATCGAAGACCTCAAATTCCTTGACGCCGAGCGGCCCGAACTTGGAGAGCGACGGAATCAGCATGTGCA
>CAMKYP010000346.1 GCA_946477505.1 uncultured Dechloromonas sp.
CAATCCGGAGATCGGCCTCGTCGTGCTCGACGAAATGACCTACGCCTTCAAGTACGGCTGGCTTGATCTCGAGGCCGTCATCGCCAAGCTGCTGGCGCGTCCCCTGATGCAGCACGTCATCATCACCGGCCGCGCCGCTCCCCAGGCCCTGCGCGATGCCGCCGACACGGTGAGCGACATCGGCATGGAAAAGCATGCCTTCCAAAGCGGCATCAAGGCCATGCCCGGCCTCGAATTCTGAAGCCAGTCCGATGAAAGCCCTGTACCGCCTGGCCCTGTACGGCCTGCTCTGCCTGAACGTCACGGCCAGGGCCGGCGACATCGACCTGCCGTCCGAGGTTCGGGCCGAAGCCAGTATTCAGCGTGGCGAACGCGATGGTTACTGGGAAAAAGTGCTGATCGTCCGCCTCCCCGAGGCACGCCGAACGCTCTCTACGTCCGACGGCCTGCTTGATGCCCGCGCCGCGATCAACCACGCCGGCCACCCGCAACTCTGGCACAAGCTGGGCATTGAGTTCATGGGCCGCGATGGCCGCGGGGGCAAGGCTTACAGCGAATACATCCATGCCGGGACGGCGCGCCGCCTGCACCTGGATAAATCGGCCGTCGCCCACATGGCTACCGCCGCCGACATGGACAATCTGGCGGTTGTGACCCGGCGCCACGGCCCGCTGACCGTCACCGTACTGGCCACGGCCGGCACCAAGTCCAATGCCATCCGCACGGGCGTCGATGCCGGCACCTACATCGAAGGCAGCGAACCGGCCGGCACCATCAACCTGTTGGTCCTGACCAACATCCGCCTCACCGACGCTGCGCTGGCCCGCGCCCTGATCACCGTCACCGAGGGCAAGACCGCCGCCCTGCAGGATATGCAGGTACCCAGCACCTACACGCCGGCCGTGCAGGCGACCGGAACCGGCACCGACAGCATCATCGTCGTTTCCGGCACCCAGGGGCCGCAGGCCAGCTACACCGGCGGCCACAGCCGGATCGGGGAACTGATCGGCAAGGCCAGCTACGAGGCCGTCGTCGCCGCGCTGGGCAAGCAGAACGGTTTCTTTCCGCCCGGCAGCCAGCGCTTCGCCGCGACCGATACGGCACCGGCCAAAGCCGAGGAATCCCTGCGCCTCGCCCTGCTCCACCTCGATCCGGTCCCGGGTGACATCGCCGGCAACCGCCGCCGCATCGAAGCCGGCATCCGCGAGGCGATTGGCCAAGGAGCCGACTGGATTGTCACGCCCGAACTGGCCGAAACCGGCTACAACTTCGCCAAGCGCATCGGCACCGACTGGATCGCGCCCTATCCCGACGCCTGGATGGGCAAGCTGGCCGCCATCGCCCGCGACAACCGGGTAGCACTGTTCATCGGCTTTGCCGAGCGCGATGCCAAAAGCGACAAGCTGCACAACAGCGTCGCCGTCATCGACCGCGATGGCAAGCTGCGCGGCACCTATCGCAAGCAGCGCCCGGTCGGCAGCGTTGAAAGCTGGTCGACGGCGGGTAGCGATGCAGCGCCCTTCATCATCGATGGCATCCCCGTCGGCGTACTGATCTGTGCCGATACCTACAAACCCGAACCAGCGGCCCGCCTGCGCGAGCAAGGTGCCGCCATCCTGCTCGCCCCCAGCAACTGGCCGCCGGTCGATGGCATGGGGCCGGGTAGCGCGTGGGAAGAACGCAGTGCAGAAACCGGCGTGCCGCTGGTGGTGAACAACCGCACCGGCCGCGAACCGGAACTCGATTTCACGACCGGCGAAAGCGTCGTCGCCGTGGGCGGGGAGCGACGTTTTGTTTTTGCCGCCGAGCAGACACGCCTGTTCTACGTCGACTGGGATCGCCGACAAGGCTTCCGCCAGGCAATGCCATGACAATCGTCCACCCGACTGGCTGCCGCGCTGTTCGGCATCAAACGCGCCGCAGCGCCCCCCCTCGAAGCTGGGCTCTTTGTCGGCGCACAACCGGTGGCCAACGGCCACAAGCGTGGTCGGCACAGTGTTCCCCAGCCCGAAGACCGGCAAGGTGGTGTTGAGCGAAGGTAGCAAATCGTAATTCTTCAGCGCCTGCCCTTCCGGCGGCAGGACGCAACGAGCAGTCAGCCGGAAACACGCAACAGGTGCCCGCCGCCACATGGTGTCGGGTGAAACGGGAACGGGGTGAGCGATCCACGCGATGGCAATGCCCCGGCTGCCCCCGCAACGGTAAGCGAGTGCGGATGCATCATCAGGCCACTGGGTGAAAACCTGGGAAGGCGGTGCGTCAAGACTTGCCAGCCCGGAGACCGGCCTGTCGCTTCGTGCTGTCCGCCCCGTGCGGCAGCGAATGCAACGGACCGTCTGCGGGAATGCGGGCTGTCGTTTGATGGAGTTTCACCATGCAGCATCCCTTGTTGCTTCCCACCGCCCTGGCCGCCCTGGCCGGCTTCGGCACCGCCCACGCCGCCGGCGCACCGACCTTGCAGGAAATCACCGTCAGCAGCGGCCGCCAGGACCTGACCGGCGTCGCCGACTCGGCGACCGAAGGCACCGTCACCGCCCGGCAACTCGCCAACCGCCCCTTGCTACGCCCGGCCGAGGCGCTGGAAACGGTGCCCGGCATGATCGTCACCCAGCACTCCGGCGACGGCAAGGCCAACCAGTATTTCCTGCGCGGCTTCAATCTCGACCACGGCAGCGATTTCGCCACCCACGTCATGGGCATGCCGGTCAACATGGTCAGCCACGCCCACGGCCAGGGCTACATGGACCTCAATTTTCTGATCCCCGAGCTGATCGGCGGCATCCAGTACCGCAAGGGCGTCTATGCCGCCGAGGACGGCGACTTCGCCACCACCGGCGGCGCCCGCATCGACTATCTGCGCAAGCTCGACCGCAGCTTCGTCGAACTCGGCATGGGCCAGCGCAATTTCCGCCGCCTGCTCGCCGCCGGCGGGCACAGCCTGGGGGATATCAACCTGCTCGGCGCCTTTGAAACGAGCGGCTACGATGGCCCCTGGGAGCAGCCGCAGAACCTGCAGAAATACAACGGCGTGCTGCGCCTGACCTCGGGTACCGCAGCCAACGGCTTCAGCCTGACCGGCATGGCCTACAAGGCCGACTGGACGGCCACCGAACACGTACCGGAACGCGCCATCAGCCGCGGCGAAATCGGCCGCTACGGCGCCCTGTCCGCCAAGGATGGCGGCCGCACGCACCGCCACAGCCTGTCCGGCGACTGGACGCGCACCACCGATGCCGGCGCCAGCAAGCTCAATCTCTACGTCGTCGACTACGGCCTGAACTACTTTGCCAATCCGTCGGGCTACATCGGCGGCGTGCAGGGCGACCAGCACGAACAGGCCGACGAGCGCACCCTGTGGGGTGGCCAGGTCAAGCACAGCTGGTTCCTCGGCCCGCAATGGAAGGACACCGAGCTGAGCGTCGGCGCCCAGTTGCGCCAGGACCGGATATCGTCGGTCGGCCTGTACGCCACCGAGAACCGGCAACGGACCAACACCATCCGCGAGGACCGCATCCGCGAAACGGCACTCGCCTTCCTGCTCGAAGCCCGCACGCAATGGACGGGCTGGCTGCGCAGCACGCTCGGCCTGCGCCGCGATCAGATCGACGCCCGCGTCACGCCGCTGGCCGGCCAGTTCAACATGCGCAACGGCGGCGACACCTCGGCCGGACAGACCAGCCCCAAGCTCGGCCTGGTCTTCGGCCCCTTCGACCTGCTCGGCCCGACCGAGTTCTACGCCAACTGGGGCCGCGGCTTCCACAGCAACGACGCGCGCGGCGCCACGGCGCGGAGCAATCCGCAAGACGGCAGCAGCGCCGATGCGGTGCCGCTGATCGTCAAGGCCAAGGGCAGCGAAGTGGGCATACGCACCACGCCGCTCAAGGGCTGGCATAGCAGCCTGTCGGTGTGGCAGATGGCGCTTGCCTCGGAACTGGTCTTCGTCGGCGACGAAGGCATCACCGAACCCAAGGGCGCCTCGCGCCGGCATGGCATCGAATGGTCCAACTACATCACGCCGGCCGACGGCTGGATCATCGACGCCGACCTCGCCTGGTCGCAAGCCCGCTTTACCGAAGCCAATCCGGACAACGGCGGCCGCCGCGTACCCAACGCCATTCCACTCACCGCCTCGCTTGGCCTCATTGCCGACAGCGGCCCGTGGTTCGGCGGCCTGCGCCTGCGCTACCTCGGCGCCTACGCGCTGGAGGAAACCGGCGAGCGAAAATCAGCGCCATTCTGGATGGCCAACCTGAAAGCCGGCTACCGCATCACGCCCCAGCTGCAACTGACGCTCGATGTCCTCAACCTGTTCGACAAGAAGGCCAACGACATCGAGTACTGGGGCGGCGCCTGCACGCGCAACGAAGCGCAGGCCGGCACCGGCGGCTGCGGCGCGGGGACGGCCATCGACGGCCGGCTGGTGCATCCGCTCGAACCGCGTACCTTCCGCGTCGGCCTGCGCGCCACGTTCTGACGCCCGACTGCCGCCCCTTCCCACCCGGGGAGGGGCTATCATCCCGCCACTATTCCGGAT
>CAMKYP010000347.1 GCA_946477505.1 uncultured Dechloromonas sp.
GCCAGAATGCTACTGAAGATTCCCATATCGACTCCTGTCGGTGAATGTCGCGCAGCGACACGATGAATGAATATCGATGGTAGCCGGCCCATGTTGCCAAGAGTGTGAATATTCTTTAAACGATTTTTACAAAACATGCGAAATACTGTTTTCTCGGCGCCCCGCCTGCCCTTGCCGAACGACGCCCCGGCTAGCCAGCCATGGCGCTCTGCGCTACAGTCAGCCGCCTCACGCACCCCTCCGCACATCCCCCTCTGCCTTGAACCCGCTTCCAACGCTCCTGCTGGCCGCATCCCTTGCCCTTCCGGCTCCCGCTTTTGCCCTCAGCGATGCGCCGCTCCGGGTTCTTTCGTCGTACATCGACAGCAACGCCGATTGCTCCGAGCAGATCGCCGACTGGAACCGCAAGAACGGCAAACGGGCGATCACCGGCGAGATAAGCCGCGAGTTCTACTATCGCGTGCTGGGTTTTCTTGATTGGGGAGCCTGTAGGTCGGCCGTACTTCAAGCCGATATTCATCGAATTGCAAAAGGCTTGGACGATCTATTCGAATCGGCGAGTCACGGAGGCGGAATACACTGCCAAGGAAGCCGAGTTGATCAACCTGCTGTTTTCCGCCCTGCAAGCCGGTGATGCCGGTGAAGCAATGGTCAGGCGCTACGAGCAGACCATTGCCGCGAAGCTGATCCGTCTGGAACCAGAACGCCAGTTCTTCAATTGCACCTATTTTGGCGACCAGCCGAAATGTACCGACTAAACGGCACGACAATCCCTGCCGACGGGCGGCAGCCGTGATAAATTCGCCCCCGACCAGAAATTGATCCCCCAGCCAGCAATGAACGACCAATTCGACCTTTTTTCCTCCGAGGCCAAGCTGAAAGCAGAAGAGCAGCAATCCGCCACAGTGGAAACACCCGTACAGCCCCTTGCCGACTCTGCAGCTGAGCTCACAGCCGCCCCGATAGAGCCGACCGGCGAAGACGACATCCTGTCCGGCGACGAACCGCCGGAACTCCCTCCCGCCGCGACCGGCCCGGCCGACGACATTCCGCCGCCCGCCGACTACGCCGCCCGCCGCTACCTCGAATACGCGATGAGCGTGGTCACCGGCCGCGCCCTGCCCTCGGTAGCCGATGGCCAGAAGCCGGTGCAGCGCCGCATTCTGTACGCCATGCACCGCATGGGCCTGTACAAGAGTCCCAAGCACGTCAAATCGGCCCGCGTCGTCGGCGACGTGATCGGTAAATACCACCCGCACGGCGATTCGTCGGTGTACGACGCCATGGTCCGCATGGCGCAGGACTGGAGCCTGCGCTACCCCATCGTCGACGGCCAGGGCAACTTCGGCTCGCGCGACGGCGACAACGCGGCCGCCATGCGGTACACCGAGGCCCGCCTGACCCCCATCGCCGAACTGCTGCTGTCCGAACTCGACGAAGGTACGGTGGACTGGAAGCCGAACTACGACGGCGTCAACGACGAGCCCTGCCTGCTCCCCGCCCGCCTGCCCTTCTGCCTGCTCAATGGCGCCTCGGGCATCGCGGTCGGCATGGCCACCGAAATCCCGGCCCACAACCTGCGCGAAGTGGCTCACGCTGCCGTCAGCCTGATCCGCAACCCGGAAACCACCGAGGATGACGTGCTGGCCATGATCCCCGGCCCCGACTACCCGGGCGGCGCGCAGATCATCTCGTCGGCCGAGGAAATCGCCGCCACCTACCGCAGCGGTCGTGGCAGCCTGCGCGTTCGCGCCAAGTGGAAGATCGAACCGCTGGCCCGCGGCCAGTGGCGCCTGGTCATCACCGAACTGCCGCCGGGCGTTTCGACCGCTACGGTGATGTCGGAAATCGAAGCCTGTTCCAACCCGGTGGCCAAGGAAAAGGCCGGCAAGAAGGTGTTCACGCCGGAACAGCTCAACCTGAAGGCCGCCTTCCTGTCGGCCATTTCGGAATCCGGCGTGCGCGACGAATCGGGCAAGGAGCACGACGTCCGCCTGGTCATCGAACCGGCCTCGTCGCGCCAGGGCCAGGATGATCTGGTCCGCCTGCTGCTCGCCCACACCAGCCTGGAAACCAACGCCTCGATCAACCTGACGGTGCTCGGCGTCGCCGGCGCGCCGCGCCAGGCTTCGCTGTACTCGATCATGTCGGAGTGGTGCCGCTTCCGGCTGATCACCGTCGAGCGCCGCACACGCCACCGTTTGACGGCGGCCGAAAAGCGCATCCATATCCTCGAAGGCCGGCAGGCCATCCTGCTCGACATCGACCGCGTCATCAAGGTCATCCGCGAGTCGGACGATCCCAAGGCCGACCTGATCGCCGCCTTCAAGCTGAGCGAAATTCAGGCCGAGGACATCCTGGAAATCCGCTTGCGCCAGCTGGCCCGCCTCGAAGGGATCAAGATCGGCGAGGAACTGGCCAAACTGCGCGAGGAAGCGGCCGGCCTGAACAAGCTGCTCGATTCCGAAGACGCCCTGCGTGCCTGCGTGGCAGCCGAAATCGAGGCCGACGCCAAGAAGTACGGCGATGACCGCCGCACGCTGATCGAGGCCGACGCCAAGGTCACGCTGTCCGACACCAAGAGCCTGTCGATCCCCGATGAACCGACCACGCTGATCGTCTCGAAACATGGTTGGTTGCGCTCGCGCTCGGGCCACAACATCGACCCGACGCAGCTCACCTTCCGCTCCGGCGACAGCCTGCTCGCCTGCATTCCGTGCCGCACCGTCGACGCGCTGATCATCCTCGACCATCTCGGCCGCGCCTACTCCATTCCGGCGGCAGACATCCCCGGCGGCAAAGGCGACGGCGTGCCGGCCACCTCGCTGGTCGATTTCCAGGACGGCGGCAAGCTGTGCCTGGCGCTGGCCGTTTCCAACGACAAGCTCTATCTCGTCGCCGGCGATGGCGGTTACGGCTTCCGTGCCAAGGGCGAGGACTTCCTGTCGCGCGGCAAGGCCGGCAAGGCTTTCCTGACCCTGGGCGACGGGGAATCCCCGGCCATCTTCCAGCTTGCCCCGGCGACTGGGGAGATCGCCTGTATCACCCGCGACGGCCGAGCCCTGGTCTTCCCCATCGATGAAGTCCGGCAACTCGCCAAGGGCCGGGGCCTCAAGCTGATCGATGCCGATCCGGGCAAGACGGCGCTAGAAGAAATCGTACCGGTCGTCGACGGCATTGCCGGCAAGCTGAAGGGCGAGCGACTCGAACTCTGCCGTGGCAACCGCGGCGGCAAAGGCAAGCCGGTCAAGGCTCCGCGCAAATAGTCGTCGCAGGGCACCGTTCATTCGGAGCCACGCAAATTGCGGACACAAAAAAGCCGAGGCTGACCTCGGCTTTTTTACTGCGCCACGACAACCGTCGCGACACAACCTCAGGCGGCAGCTTTCCCGGTATGCATGGCTTCCACTTCCCCATGCTCCCAGGTCTTGATGGCATCGGACACCACGCGCAATTTTTCGTGCGCGTCGGGTTGGTGATGATGCTCTTCGGCAAAATGCTCGATGGCCTCGTGGATGGCCTCCGCCTTCGTATGGGCGTGATGATGTTCGGACATGCTGTATCCCCTTACTATTTTAGCAAAGAAAAAGCCCTTGCGAACAAGGGCTTTGATCTTTCACGGATCAACTCCGGCGACTTCCGGCAGCCTTAGGCAGCCTTCTTGCCCTTGGCCGGAACAGCGACGACGTTGGCAGCCTTCAGCGTGGCGCTGGTAGCGGCGGCAACGCTGGCTTCGGCGACTTCGGCAGCCTGCTTGGCAGCCTTGTTCAGGCCTTCGTAGGCTTCGTTGGCGGTCTTGATCGCGGTCTTGACGGCAGCGACGGCAACTTCGGAACCAGCCGGAGCGGATTCGAGCGCCTTTTCAACCAGGCCGGAAACCTTGGCGTTGGTTTCAGCAACGTGCGATTCGACTTCCTTGGCAATCTTGTCCTTGGTTTCGGACGCGATGGCGATCACGTTGCGGGAGTATTCCATGCCCTTTTCCAGCGACGGGGCAGCCAGTTCCTTCTGGATGGAAACCAGGGAGTGGACGTCCTTGGCACCCAGCAGCGTGGTGACGTTGGACAGGGTGGCTTCGAAGACGGAACGGCTGGCCGCCAGGTTCAGCAGGACCAGACGCTCGATACCATCGAACGTGGTGTTGGCAAAGAACAGGGCGAAATTGAAGCCGGACTTGGCGAAATCTTCGGGTTTGGTGAACATGGCGCTTCTCCTGGAGTTGGGGTGATTTTGTTACCACGGCCATTTATGTTGCACCGCAGCATGACCCAATTCTAACCAGCAGAGAACGAATGTCAACAATTTTGTGCAGCGCAACAAATATTTAACAAAGCGCTGAAAACCCGTTTACGCTTGGGGAACCAAACCATCCAGCCCCATCTGTCCGATGATCCTGCTCATCGCATCCGCGGCGCCGAGCGGCAGGTAATAATCCACCATATTGCTCAACTGGGTACGTGCCGGATTGATCTCGACCGTCGGGATGCCGCTACTGGCAGCGAAAACCACCGGCTGCACGATGTAAGGA
>CAMKYP010000348.1 GCA_946477505.1 uncultured Dechloromonas sp.
AGGACATCCGCGGCTCGCTGGCGCATGCCCGCATGCTCGCCAAGCAGGGCATCATCGCCGCCGCTGACCTGGCCGATATCGAGCGCGGCATGGCCATCGTCACCGAGGAAATCGAGTCGGGCAAGTTCGAATGGTCGCTCGATCTGGAGGACGTACACCTCAACATCGAAAAGCGCCTGACCGCATTGGTCGGCGATGCCGGCAAGCGCCTGCACACCGGCCGTTCGCGCAACGACCAGGTGGCCACCGACATCCGCCTCTACCTGCGTGACGCCATTGACGACATCCTGGCGCTGATCAGGGATTTCCGCAGCGCGCTGGTCGATCTGGCCGACAAGGAAGCCGCCACGCCGATGCCCGGCTTTACCCACCTGCAGGTTGCCCAACCGGTTACCTTCGGCCATCACATGCTGGCCTATTTCGAAATGTTCGGCCGCGATGCCGAGCGCTATGCCGACTGCCGCAAGCGCGTCGCCCGCCTGCCGCTCGGCGCCGCCGCACTGGCCGGCACGACCTACCCGATCGACCGCGCTTTCGTCGCGGAGCAACTGGGCTTCGAAGGTGTCTGCGAAAACTCGCTGGACGCCGTGTCCGACCGTGACTTCGCTATCGAATTCACCGCTGCCTGTTCGTTGCTGATGATGCACATCAGCCGTCTGTCCGAAGAACTGGTGATGTGGATGAGTCCGCGCGTCGGCTTCATCCAGATCGCCGACCGCTTCTGCACCGGTTCGTCGATCATGCCGCAGAAGAAGAACCCGGACGTCCCGGAACTGGCGCGCGGCAAGACCGGCCGCGTCTACGGCCAGCTGATGAGCCTGCTGACCCTGATGAAGTCGCAGCCGCTGGCCTACAACAAGGACAATCAGGAAGACAAGGAGCCGCTGTTCGACGCCGTCGACACCGTGACCGACACGCTGCGCATCTTCGCCGACATGGCCGGCGGCATCACCGTCCGCGCCGATAACATGAAGGCCGCCCTGACCCAGGGCTTCGCGACGGCCACCGACCTCGCCGACTATTTGGTCAAGAAGGGCCTGCCCTTCCGCGACGCGCACGAAGCCGTCGGCCACGCCGTCAAAGCCGCCGAAGCGAAGGGCGTCGACCTGCCGCAACTCACGCTCGATGAACTGAAAGCATTCTGCCCGCAGGTCGAGGACGACGTCTTCGCCGTACTGACTGTCGAAGGCTCTTTGGCCAGTCGCAATCACATTGGCGGCACCGCACCGGAGCAGGTCCGGGCAGCCATCGCCCGCGCTCGCCAGCGCCTCGGCTGATCGCCCGAACCTCAGCATACCGACCGCCGGCAAGACCGGCGGTTTTTTTTGCGTTCATCGTTGCAATTGGTTAATATATAAGAGTGTTCTTATATATTAACCAATGAAAAACAGCATGTACACATCCGTTGCCGACAACACCCCGCTGATCAAGGTCACCAGTGGCAAGCACGAAGCCAGCTATGCACTAGACGGTTCCCTGATGAATCCGCTGGAAGCCTTCTATGCCGCGCTCGCCGCCTGTGCCATCGTCTTCGCAAAGAAAGCCTGCAAGGGCCTGGGCATCAAGCCCGAAGGCATCGTGGTCGAATGCAAACCCTTCGCCGGCCCCGGTGGCCCCCTGACCTTGAGCAAATTCCGGACCGAAGTCCGCTTCCCGGCAGGCTTCACGGCCGAGCAGAAAGCGCTCATTCTCGACAGCATCGCGCATTGCGCGGTCAAGGAAATCGTCATTGACGGCAGCCATATCGATTTTCAGGTCAGCGAGGTTTAACCGCTTCGCCGCAAGGCGCTTGTCAAATGCCCGTCTTGAGCGCTTATCGGCCCGGCGACCTTGTGTCGCTAGCCGGTGACCGCTACAGTACGCCGAACAATTCCTCCAAGGAGTTTTTCGCATGCGACGAGGGCCTTACTCCTGGCAATCCCTGAAGACGCAACTGGCCCTTGTCACGCTCACCATTTTTCTGGTCGCCCTCTGGTCGCTATCTTTCTACAGCTATCACACGCTCCGCCACGATACCGGCAAGGTGCTCGGGGAACAGCAATTTGCGACGATATCGGTACTGGCCTCGGCCACCAACGATGCGCTCGAACGGCGCTTCATAGCGCTTGAATCGGTCGCACAGAATCTCAGCCCCGCCACCCTCGGGCATGCAGACAAGCTCCAGGCCTGGCTCGACACACAGCCCATCCTGCTTCAGTTTTTCAATGCCGGCGTCTGGATAGCCGGCACCGACGCGCTTCCCGTTGCGTCGATCCCGTCATCGCCCGAAGGGGCAACGAGCAACCTCCTCGATCGCGATTACATGGTTGCCGCCCTGAAGGAAGGAAAGCGCGGTATCGGCCGGCCAACCATGGGGACAACCGTCCACGCTCCGGTCATCACGCTCGCCGTGCCGGTGCGGAACGATCGGGGAACGATCATCGGCGCCGTCGCCGGCTCGATCAATCTTGGTGAAGCCAATTTCATCGAGCGCAACATCGAGACCCGGATCGGCAGCAATGTTGGCTTTCTGCTGATTTCCCCCAGTCACCAGATAATCGTCACGGCCAGCGACAAAACACGCATCATGCAAGCGGTACCGCCCCCCGGCACCAATGCCATGCACGACCGCTACATGCAGGGCTACGAGGGCTACGGGATAGCCGTCAATTCGCGGGGGGTCGAGGAAATCTCGGCCAGTCGCCGCATTCCGCTTGCTGACTGGTTTGTCGTCACCACCCTGCCAGCCAGTGCGGCGTTTGCCCCGATCGAATCGATATGGCAAAAAATCCTGCTCGCCACGCTGGCTCTCTCCATACTGGCCTGCCTGGTCATCTGGTGGACCACGACGCATTTGCTGCGCAAACGACTCGCCCCCCTCATCGCCGCCACGCAGGCGCTGAACTCCCCCGCCCACAAGCCGGCATTGCCCGACAGCCTGCCCGTTCTTTGTACCGATGAAATCGGCGAACTAGTCGGCGCCTTCAATCAGCTGCTCGCCACCTCGCGCCATCGCGAAGCATTGCTCGCTCATCGCACCGATGCCCTCCTTGCGGAGCAGGCCGTTTCGAAGAAAACGGCGGACGAGCTCGCCCAGGTCAACGCCCATCTCAATGCGCTCATCGAATACTTGCCGGACCTGTTGTGGCTGAAGGACCCCAACGGGGTATACCTCGCCTGCAATCCTCGCTTCGAAGCATTCTTCGGCGCCCCCAAGGAGCACATCCTGGGCCGCACCGACTACGATTTCGTCGACGGCGAACTGGCCGACTTTTTCCGGGAAAACGACCGCAAGGCCTTGCAGCGCAGCGGACCCAGCATCAACGAAGAATGGATCACCTTCGCCAACGACGGGCATCGCGAACTGCTGGAAACGACGAAGGTGCCGGTCGTCGACAATCAGGGCAAGCTGATTGGCGTTCTGGGCATCGGACACGACATCTCCGAACGCAAGCGCAACGAAGCAGAACTGGAAAAGCATCGCCAGCAGCTGGAGACACTGGTCAACGAGCGCACGACGGAGCTACGTCGGGCCAAGGAGCAGGCGGAAGCGGCCAACCGGGCGAAAAGCACCTTCCTGGCCAACATGAGCCACGAGCTGCGGACGCCGATGAACGCCATCATGGGCATGACCGAAAGTGCCTTGCGACGCACCGAAGATACCCCGCAAAAAGAACGCCTGGGCAAGGTCATGCAAGCCTCCCGCCATCTCCTGGCCGTCATCAGCGACATTCTGGACTTGTCGAAAATAGAAGCCGAACGGATGACGCTTGAGCAAACCGCATTCACGCTCGAAGGCATTCTGCATGAGATGGATGCCCTGCTCGGCGGGAAAGCCCGGGAAAAATCACTGAATCTGAGCATCGATTTACCCGCCACCCTCGGTAAGCAGCAACTTTGCGGCGATCCGGTCCGGCTACGCCAGATTCTGATCAACCTTGTCGGCAACGCCATCAAATTCACCCCGCCGGGCGGCAGTGTCGATGTCCGCATCACCGCCCTGGCCGACAGCAATAGCGAATTGCACTACCGTGTCGACGTGATCGATACGGGTATCGGCATTGCAGAATCCAGCCTGCCCCGCCTGTTCAACGCTTTCGAGCAGAGCGATAACACGATGACGCGCAAATATGGCGGCACCGGGCTGGGGCTCGCCATCTGCAAACGGCTGATCGACCTGATGGGAGGTGAGATTGGCGTCCACTGCCAAGAGGGAAAAGGCACCACGTTCTGGTTCACCTTGCGCCAGCGCAAAGTGACTGGCGTCGAGGAAAACACCGACACGATCAGCGAAGATGCCTGCGCCACCATTGCCCGGGAGTTTGCGGGCCTGAGCGTCCTGCTCGCCGAAGACGAACCGATCAACCAGGATGTCACCTGCGAGCTGCTGATCGACAGCGGGTTGACGGTCGACGTTGCCGACGACGGTGCCGCAGCCGTTGCTCTGGCACGCCGGAAACCGTACGCCTTGGTTCTGATGGACATGCAGATGCCGGTCATGAACGGCATCGACGCCACCCGGGCCATTCGCGCCCTCCCCGGCTACG
>CAMKYP010000349.1 GCA_946477505.1 uncultured Dechloromonas sp.
TTCTCATCGCTTTTATGACGACCTACCAGTAAATGGCCGGTTGTTCAGAGAGTCCGTAGGGTTCGTCTCCAGATTTCGCCATTCCGGCAAAACAACTCGGACACCACCTGAGGTGGCGCGAGAGTAGCCCATCACCGATGCTCGGCAGCAGGTTTTGGAGTGGAAGCAGGGTCGAATAGCGGAGATTGGCGAGCCTGGTAAGCGTGCTGGTCGCATCGCAGATTTTCTGTGCATACGCTCCCAAGCCGTTGACGGTTCTAGCGTTGTTTCGGAAAAAGGACAAGTGGTTCAGGTGGGCGATCTCCGGTTGCACGGCGACGAACTCTGTCCGGATCAGCCGGCGTGGATTGACCGAATGCGCCTCGGCCAGACGGACCAGGTAGGAAAGCAATCCTTCCGTCCGGGCCGTGTCTAGGCCGATTGGCGTCAAGGCATACAGCCGGCTACGCGCAGGCATTTCATCGTACGACAGGAGTGCGCTTAGTGGGTCAAAGTGGTTCAAGTCACTTTTTTTCATGATCGCCTCCCGTTTTGTCACGACTAGGGTTGCGCTCACCCACCTTGGCCGGCTTCTTGGCGGGTGGCTGTTTGGCGGATAGTGCCCTCGCCCGAGAAACGACGCGATAGAGTAGTGCTTTCACCGCGTCGATGCTGGCATCTTCCAAGGCAATTTCCCCTTCGATGGCTTCGTCGAGAATCGTGATCAAACTCTTGTTGGAGAGGGCGAATTCCTCGGCGAACTTGTAATCGATGGTGTCCATGCCGCGGAGAATGGCGTGCTCAAGGCAACGCGACAGCCAATCCTTCAAGATCCCGATGCTGCCGCCAGATTTGCAGAAAAACTCTCGCATATCGGGCGCAAAGTTCGGGGTCACCGGCAACGGCAGCTGACGTTGCAGTCGGCATAATGCGGCGCCGAAATCCTCCTTATCCTTTTCGCCTTGCAGCGAATAACGCGGGAAATGAACGATCTCGCTACGCCGGACCAGTTGTCCGCTCTGGTCTCGGATGGCAAGCAGCTTGTAGGTGCCGACCAGCACGATGATGAGATTCGATTCGATGGTCAGCGACTTCAGGGCCTCGAACTGGAATTCGAGCCGCTTCGGATCGTTGACCATCAGGATGTGGTGTGCCTCGTCGATGATCAGGACTCTGGTCTTGCGGTTGGTCAGACATTTTTCGGAAGCGCGGCGCAGGGCTTCGGTAGTCGACCGTTCGATCGGTAGCGGTGCCGACAGCCCCTCGAACAGATCGTGCTGGCGCGGAAGCAGTATTTTCCGGTTGGTCAGGACATCGCCGTGGCGTTCCAGCAGGCGGATATAAAAATCCTTCCAGTTGAACGAAGCGCCGTTGGGCGGGATGGCATTGAATCCGGCGACGGGCACGGCTCCGGGATCCTTGGCGATTAGGTCGCGATATTGATGCATCAGCGCCTTGTAAATCATCCGGGCCAAGGTGGTTTTGCCGGCACCTGTCGGTCCGGTCACGAGGACTACCTTCGGGCCAGAAGCGCTGTTGATCGCTGACATCGCCTGCTTGAAGCCATGTGCCAGATGTGGATGCTCGATCCGGCATTTGCGGAAATATTCGACACGCTGTTCGAGCGATGCCGCGAGCAGTTCGATTGGGAAGGAAGGATTTTGCGTGTTTTTCATGTCAGTCTCCAAAGATGGTTTTTTCGAGGCCGCCCCAAATGGCGTCTTCCAAGGCATCAAAGCCGGATTGGGGGGCTGTGCTTTGCTGCGAAATGGCGGGGGACGAGGCTTTGGCACGGGTTTCCTGGTCGCGCAGGCGCTGTTGCAGGAGCTTTTCCGTGGCGTGCGCGGTATTTAGGTGTTTTGCGATCAAGGTCGCGTTGATCGCGCGGCGCTGGCCTGTGCGCTTGTTCTGCGCCGTGATTTCCTGCGTGATCAGGTCGATTTCCTTCTCTGTGCGGCCCTGGAAGAGGTCGGCGTACTCCGATTGGCAGGTTTCCCAATGGTCCTTGAGCCAGGCCACTGCCATCGACTTGTCGTTCGGGTCGTAGCGGACCGGGACGTCGGCACCGGCGAGCTTCGGGTTCTTGAAGGCCGGGCACCAGTAGTGGATGTAGCCGATCTTCACACCGCGGCTGGGATCGATCTTGGCCGTTCCCTTGGGCGTCGACGGTAGGCAGAGGATCGTCAGGTCCCGGGTGTTGGGGATCAGGACGTGCCGGCGAAGACCCGATTGCGCCAGGCTGATCGCCATTGCTTCCTTCGGCGACATGCCGAGCGCCGAGTGCTCCATTTCGCCGTACACCTTGTCGAGATAGCCGTCGAACGCTTCCCGAAATTCCGGCAGCGTCCACACCGACAGATCACGGGGATCGTGCGATTTCGACATTGACCGCGGCTTCTGCAGGGCGACGTTATTGCCGCGCAGGCAATGCACGAACTGCTCGTTGTTCACGCCGAAGAAGCGCTCAGTGACGCTGCCGAAGCGCGGCTTGCTGCCGGGGCGGGTTTTCTTGTGGCATTCGAGTCGCGCCAGCAACGTCTCGAAATAGATGCTCTGGAACTCGGGCCCTTTGTCGACGACGATGGTTTTTGGAATCCGGCCATGACGTTCGATGCAGGCGCGGATCAAGGCCATGCAGCTGCGGTAGCTCGGCGCATCGAACAGGAGAACCCAGGCCAGGACCATGCGGGTATACGTGTCGATGAGGATGGACAGCCAGGCCTTGCCCAACTTTTGGCCCTTGCCGCTGCCGCGGAACTGAAGATCCAGCTCGGTATGGTCGATATGGCCGAACTGGAAAGCCCGTTCCCCATGGCGAGGCGTCGCTCCGTCGATACGCCAGTAAAACTCGGAGTCGCTGTAGGCCGCCTTCTCTCCTTGCCGAGCGACGATTAGATCGTGCTGGCGGCGCCGCTTGATCTGGTCGCGGAAAGCGACTTCGCTGGGCGGCAACAGGCCGCGTGCAATGCATCGGTTGGTCACTTCCCCCCAGCAGGCATGGATCGACCATCCGGCCGCGACGGCATAGCGCTCGTCGATTACGTCGTCCATGATCTGGATGACGGCATCGTCGAGACGGCGCTCGCGGTTGCCGCGCTGACTGATCTTGGGAATCAGGCCGAGCAAGCCGGAGCCGTACAGTTCCTGTCCACGCTTGTAGAGGGCGCGCCACTTGCGCCGGGCGCGGTCGCAGGATTCGGCCGGCAGGCCATCCGAGCTTTCCGGGAACAGGCAGCGGTAACGATACATCGCATGCTCGAAGTCATCGGGGCTCGCCCGGCGGATGATCGCTTCAGCCTGGTCGCGCTCGAGCACGGCACCAGTCGGAATGCCGCTGATCGTACCCTCCTTGACCATCTGCTCGAGCGCCTTCCGGCCGAGGCTGGTAATCACATGGTCTTCGTCCTCCATGAAGATGTCCTGGTCGCCGACGTTCAGTATTCGCCAGAGTCGGCCATCCCACATGAACGATTGGCCGGCGGCGACAGTCAACGTTCGCAACGAAGGCAGCGTCGTCCGGGTTTGCGAGGCCAGGTGCAGGCGATAGGCGTCAGCCGCCACCTTGTCGCGGAAGACGTAGGCACGCGCCGGGTCGGGGAGACGATCCTCATCCAGGCGGGCATAGAGAACGCCATCGGCGATCATCTTGTAGAGGGCGTCGGCATCGTCGGCCGAGAGTGTGCTCAGCAGGTCCTTCAGCAGAATCCAGGCTTGTCCGCCCATCGCCTCACGGACGCGTTGCACGGCTTCCGGCGATGGTGCCGGGCATCGTTCGTCGAGGTAGTCTGCCAGGAAATCCAGGTTGCGGATGGTGATCCAGTGGTTGGCCGACGACGAGCGAACCCGGAAACCGAGATCGACCGAGGCTGCGTATGCCTCGCCGGCCGGGCAGCGCCAGCCTCCATTGCCGTCCCGGACGTAGAGCGTCGAACCCTCGGCAGCCCGGGATTTCAGCCATTCCTCAGTCTTGCATTCCACCCAGCCGGCAAAACCTTCCTGGAGCAGGAAGAAGTCCGGCGTCGCCATGTGGCTGACCGATTTCCCGTTGCGGCCGGTATAGCGCAGCTTGACCTTCGGCGGCTGGTCGTAGAACTCGTAGGTCTGTTTATCGTGTTCCCAGCCGATGACGGCCGGCAATTCGTTCTTGTGGCTCTCCGCCTGGATCACCATGCCCATTTTCCGACTGGAGAAGCGGCAGGCCACGTTGTGGATGCCGCTCTGCACTCGGCGGGTCGGCGGTGAGGTGCGGACCTGGTCGATGACCAGCCGAGCCTTCTGGGTGATGCCGTTGCGTTCGCAGTAGGCATCGAGTTGAGTTTTATCCATCATGATCGTTTCCTTTCGAACATCCGGAACGGATCGATCGACCTTCGCGAAAATCGGGAAAAAGCGGTCCCTGTGCCGACGGCCGGTGGTCGTCGGGCGGATGAAATTCGGACGGAGCAGGAACGGCGAAAGGGGATTGACTACGCACCTCTCGAGCCTAGGGAAACTCTGCATAAGCGCCCATCATGCAGCGCAATTTGAGAAAATGACG
>CAMKYP010000350.1 GCA_946477505.1 uncultured Dechloromonas sp.
TCTGGTCGATCTTGAGGGCTTGGGCCGGCAGGCGTTTGAGGTAGGTGAGCGAGGAGTAGCCGGTACCGAAGTCGTCCAGTGCGAAATGAATGCCGAGTTGCCGGCAATCGGCGATAACCTTCGACACGTGGGGCAGTTCTTCCAGCGCGCTGGTTTCCAGTACCTCGAGTTGCACCAGCGAGGGCGACACATCGGGATGCAACGCCATGGCGGCACCCAGTCGCTCAACGAAATCATGTTGTTGTAGCTGGGAGGCACCGACATTGATGCTGACCGGGACCGCGTGGCCGAATTTTTGCCAGCGACTGATTTGAGTCAGTGCCTGTGCAATGACCCATTCTCCCAGGACTTTCCCCAGCGCATGCTCTTCGATGGCAGGGAGGAACTCGGCAGGCAGCAGCGTTCCGCGTTCGGGATGGCGCCAGCGTATCAGGGCTTCGGTCCCAACCAGGCTGCCGTTGCGCATGTTGACCTTGGGTTGGTAGAGAAGCGTGAATTCATCGTTCTCGATAGCCTCGCGAATACGTTCGATGCTTTCATGTCGCCCGCGGGTGCTTCGATCTTGCTCGATGTCGAAGAAATGGTAGCGATTCTTGCCTGCCAGCTTGGCCTGGTACATGGCCTGATCGGCCTGGCGCAACAGCTGGTCGGCGTCCGCCGGCTCGGACTGGGGACAGAAGGTGACGCCGATGCTGGCCGATACCCGGTGTCCCGTGCCATGGAGGTGGATGGGCCGGGCAGCCGCAGCAAGGAGGCGCTCAAGGAGTGGTATGGCAATCTGGTGCGATGGCAGATCAAGGAGGATGACGACAAATTCGTCACCGCCCAGGCGGGCGATGGTGTCGCCTTCCCGCAGGGCATCTTTCATCCCTTGGGCGACGGCGATCAGGAACTGATCTCCGGTCTGATGTCCGAAGCCATCGTTGATCGATTTGAAGCCGTCCAGGTCAATATAGGCAACCCCCAGCAGGAGGCTGCGGCGCTCGGACTGCCGCATGGCCTGGCGTAGTCGGTCGCCCAGCAGGATACGGTTAGGCAGGCCGGTGAGCGCATCGTAGTGGGCAATTGATTCGAGTTCGCGTTGATGCTCCTTCTGGGCCGTGATATCGGAAAACAACCCGATGTAGTTCGTTGGTTTGCCCGTGGAGTCGCAGACCGAGCTGATGGTCAGCAGTTCGGCATAGACCTCGCCACTCTTCCGCCGGTTCCATATCTCGCCGGTCCAGTGACCTTGCTCGAGAAGCTGTTTCCACATCGATTCGTAGAATTCCGGCGGATGATTTCCCGAGCGCAGGATGCTGGGGTTATGACCTATCGCTTCCTCGCGGGTGAAACCGGTGATCCGGGTGAATGCCTCGTTGGTGTCGACGATCGTCCCGTCGGTGCCGGTGACCACGAGCCCTTCGCGCGCATGGGAAAAGACGCTGGCCGCACGCAGCAGGGCATCCGTGGCCAGTCGGCGTTCGGTAATGTCGTGACAGAAGCCGATGTAGCCAATGAAGTTGCCATCGCTGTCATAACGCGGCGTGGCGTCGTCAAGTATCCAGCGATATTCACCGCTCGCGTGGCGCAATCGATACTCCAGACTGAACGGTTCGTGACGCTCGAAATGGCTGACATAGGTCTCCAGGCAACGCGCCAGGTCGTCCGGGTGCACTCCCTCCGTTCTGCCTCGTCCGGTTTCTTGTGTCAGCGTCCGTCCGGTAAAGCGAAGCCATGGCTCGTTGACGTAATTGCACAGCTTGTCGGTGCCTGACGTCCAGATGAGCGCCGATCCTCCGTTGGCCAGGGTTCTATAGTGCTGTTCACTGTCTTTCAGGGCCTGCTCGCGCTGGCGTAGCGACTCGAGCAATACGTTGAAACTGCCGATCAGACGGCCGACTTCGTCCTGCCGCTTCACGTCGAGCGGCTGATCGGCAATGCTGTTGCGGGAGCTCATGTCGGTCAGTGCTTCGGTCGCCAGCAGCATGGGTGCGAACTGCTGGCGGAGCGTGCGCCGGAAAAACCACCAAGCGAGAGCACCGGCCAGCATGCTAAGCAGCAGGGCAGACATCAGCACGCGCTGCTGCAGCGCGCTCAGCGGGGCAAACGCTTCTGTAGTTGGCAGTACGCTGACCAGGAACCAATCCGCAACCGGGATACGCTTGGCGGCCGATATTTCCTCGATGCCTCGCGAACTCAGGGCGATGCCATAGCCCTCATAACCGGCGACGTAGCGATCATTCATCGCATTGCTTCCTGGCGGTGGCGTCGGTGTCATGTTCCGGCTGTTGTCGGTACTCGCGACGACGATTTGGTGCCTGGGCGCGATGATCAGATAGCCGCCGGTTTGGCCGTAGCGGGTTCTGACTATCTTCTGGAAAATGCTGGAGTCGCCGAGGATAATCGCGCCGACGACCGCGCCAATCGTCTGTCCGCTCGGCGATTTGATCGGGTAGGCCAGTCCGATGACCGGCGTACCAAGAAGTTTGCCAATGGCTGGTTTGCCGATATTGGCCCGCCCTTCCTTGAGCGCGGTAATCATGTAGTCCCGGTCGGCATAGGAAATGCCGATGCGGTCTTCCGAATAGGGAAAACTGGCCAAGGTCTTGCCATTGTGGTCCGAAACACGCAGGCCACCGTTGAAGGGGCGGATATGTTCGGAATGCCTGACAAGGTAATCCTGCAGGCGTTGCGGTGATTGCATCAGGTCAGGATCGATTTCGCCAGCCATATGCCCCAGTTCTGAGAGCCCTTCCTCCAGTTCGTCGTTGAGTTGGGTGGCCAGGGTAGAAACGGTCGAGTATTGCTGGTTTCCGATGACCTGTATGAAATCTTCGCGCAGGCTGCGGGTTGCATAGAGCGTCACCGACCAGATGCCCAGGAGAAAGATGAGCAAGGTCATCAGCGTGATACGGTTCTGCAGGGACAAGCTCCCTGTTTGAGCGCGCCAGCGGATCACAGACTCCCCTTTGTTGGTTTTTTCTCGGCGCGTTGGCGCCAGCTATCCGACAATAAGACTACCCTGATGAAAATGGATTGGCAAGTTTATTGATTTTACTGATATTCTCATTTGATGTGCGGTGTTCGAGGTGCTTGCCAAGCGCTCCGCTTTTGCCGAGAGGCGCAAAAAAAAGACCGACTCCTTTTGGGAGCCGGTCTCTGAACGCCGCCGGGTAGGCGGCGAGGATGCCTCAATCGTAAAACCGATTAGTGGAACTGCTCTTCTTCGGTCGAGCCGGTGAGGGCCTTGACGGAAGAGGAACCGCCCTGAATGACGGTGGTGACTTCGTCGAAGTAACCGGTGCCGACTTCCTGCTGGTGCGACACGAAGGTGTAGCCATCTTCGCGGGCAGCGAATTCCGGCTCCTGAACCATTTCGACGTAGTGCTTCATGCCTTCGCCGCCAGCGTAGGCCTTGGCGAACTTGAAGGTGTTGTACCAATTGACGTGGATACCGGCCAGGGTGATGAACTGGTACTTGTAGCCCAGTGCCGACAGTTCTTCCTGGAAGGAGGCGATCTGCGAGTCGTTGAGGTTCTTCTTCCAGTTGAAGGACGGCGAGCAGTTGTAGGACAGCAGCTTGCCCGGGCAGGCGGCCAGCACGGCTTGGGCGAATTCACGGGCGAAGCCGATATCGGGCACGCCGGTTTCGCACCAGACCAGGTCAGCGTACGGGGCGTAGGCGACGCCGCGGGAGATGGACTGCTCCAGACCGTTCTTGACGCGGTAGAAACCTTCCTGGGTGCGCTCGCCGGTGAGGAACGGCTTGTCGTTCTCATCGTAGTCGGAGGTGATCAGGTTGGCGGCTTCGGCATCGGTACGGGCCAGGATCAAGGTCGGAACGCCCATGACGTCAGCAGCAAAACGAGCGGAGATCAGCTTTTCGACGGCTTCACGGGTCGGAACGAGCACCTTGCCGCCCATGTGACCGCACTTCTTGGCTGCAGCCAGTTGGTCTTCGAAGTGAACACCGGCGGCACCGGCGGCGATCATGTTCTTCATCAGTTCGAAAGCGTTCAGAACGCCACCGAAACCGGCTTCAGCGTCAGCAACGATCGGCAGGAAGTAGTCGATGAATTCCTTGTCGCCCGGGTTGATGCCACGCGACCACTGGATTTCATCGGCACGTTTGAAGGTGTTGTTGATGCGGCGAACCATGGTCGGCACGGAGTCGTAGGCGTACAGCGACTGGTCCGGGTACATGGTTTCGGAGGTGTTGCCGTCGGCGGCGACTTGCCAGCCGGACAGATACACGGCTTCCAGACCAGCCTTGGCCTGCTGCATGGCTTGACCGGCGGTGATGGCGCCGAAAGCATTCACGTAGCCCTTCTTGGCGCCGCCGTTGACTTTGTCCCAGAGAACCTTGGCACCGCGCTGGGCCAGGGTGTATTCCGGCTGCAGGGAGCCGCGCAGACGGACGACGTCGGCAGCGGAGTAGCCGCGCTTGACGCCTTTCCAGCGGGGATTTTCTGCCCAGTCTTTTTCGAGGGCGGCGATTTGCTGTTCGCGAGTGCTCATGTGAATTC
>CAMKYP010000351.1 GCA_946477505.1 uncultured Dechloromonas sp.
CACAGCCTGGGGCCGGCAACGGAGAAGACCAAGGTCGAGGTCTACCAGGTGCCGTCGGGTGCCTTTGTCATCAAGGTCGGCAAGAAGATGTTCGCGACGGAAACGCAAACGTGCGAGAGCTTCGCCAAGATGGACAGCGAGCCGCCGGAAGGCCTGGGAAGCTTGAAAGGCACCTTCCGTCAGAAGAAGGGCGTGCTCGTTTTCGTCAAGGAAGACGAGGCGGATAATTCTGCTGAAGAGTGAGCGCCTGCTCACACTGCACGGGTTTCCTGTTCGACCCGTTGCGCGTCTGGCTGGATAGACTTCCGGCACGGCCCGACACAGCGGCCGTGGCCGAATTGGCCGAGCGCTTTCCGCTATATCTCGACAACGGGCAGCGGATTCGTTTCGTGCCGCCGCAGGCCGACGGGCGAATTTACGAGTGCCGCATCCATGAGTCTGGCGAGGTCGAGACCCGCCGGGACAACTGGCACGACTTCTTCAATGCCCTGGTCTGGCTGACTTTTCCACAAACCAAGAAGGCGATCAGCGCCG
The DNA here is from genome assembly GCA_946477505.1 of uncultured Dechloromonas sp. Lineage (GTDB taxonomy): Bacteria > Pseudomonadota > Gammaproteobacteria > Burkholderiales > Rhodocyclaceae > Azonexus. The sequence continues at coordinate 535 of CAMKYP010000351.1, forward strand.
CTCATGTCCGCGCCATGCAGGCGCCGGGCGAATTGCGGGGCAAGGTGCGTGATGCACTGACCCATTTCGACGAATGCGGGATTGCCGTCCTGTCGAGCCGGCCGGACCTGCTCGAATACCTGCGCGGGTTTCGCTGGAAGGCGCTGTTCGTCGAACATCGCGACGATGTCCGGCGCCATATGCGTTTCGTGGTCTTCGGTCACGCCACCTACGAACAGTTGTTGGCCCCGTTTCGCGGCCTGACTGCCAAGGCCTTGCTCTATCCGGTGGAAGAAGCCTGGCTGGCGCAGCCGGCGGCCGATTTGAGTCGCCTAGTGGATGGTTTGCTGGCGGCCGATGTTGAGGCCGGCCGCGTCGCTCGCTCGGCCGATCTGCAGCCCTTGCCCTTGCTGGGCATTCCGGGTGTCGTCGCGGACAGCGAAGCCCCGGCCTATTACGACGATACCTGGCAATTCCGTCCGGGGCGACGGCAGCGGAAGCCGCCGGGCGAGGCCTGATTCGGCGACCTCGGCCAAATGCCCCGGCGAGCGGCCCGGTGGGGGGCTCGCCGGGGTCTGACGATCAGGCTGCCTGCCGGACGCCGCCGGCGACCTTGAGGCGGTTGATGCCGCTGACGATGGCCTTGATCGACGCGGTGACGATGTTGCTGTCGATACCGACCCCGAAGCTCTCTCCCTTGCCGGTTGCGGCCATCTCGACAAAGGCGCAGGCGCGGGCATTGCCGTCCTCGCCCATCGGCACCATCGAACGTTCCTCGTAGTTGCGTACCTGGACCTTGATGCCGGCGCTTTCGAGGGCGTGCATCGTCGCGTTGATCGGGCCGTTGCCTTCGCCGGTGAGAATGTGTGGCGTACCGTCGATGTCGACCGAGAGGCGGATGCCTTGCGCGCTGCCATGCTCGTAGAGGTGGTGTTCGCGATAGCGGACGGCGTGCTCGGCCTCGAGATAGGTCTGGCTGAAGATGTTCCAGATGTCGTCGGCGCTGACTTCGCCGCCGTGCTTGTCGGTATGTTGTTGCACGACGCCGGAAAACTCGACCTGGAGGCGACGCGGCATGACCACGCCGTACTCGGTTTCCATGAGGTAAGCGATGCCCCCCTTGCCGGACTGGCTGTTCACGCGGATCACCGAGTCGTAGCTGCGGCCGACGTCGGCCGGGTCGATCGGGAGATAAGGCACTGCCCATTGCTCGTCCGCCTTTTGAGCAGAGAACCCCTTCTTGATGGCGTCCTGGTGGGAGCCTGAGAAGGCCGTGAAAACGAGATCCCCGACGTATGGGTGGCGCGGATGGATCGGGAGCTGGCTACAGTGTTCGAAGGTGCGCGCAACGGCGTTGATGTCCGAGAAATCGAGGCCCGGATGGACGCCTTGCGTGTACATGTTGAGGGCGAGGGTGACGAGGTCGACGTTGCCGGTGCGCTCGCCGTTGCCGAAGAGGCAGCCCTCGACGCGGTCGGCGCCGGCCATGAGGCCGAGTTCGGCGGCGGCGACGGCGGTGCCGCGGTCGTTGTGCGGGTGGAGGCTGATGATCACGCTGTCGCGTCGGGCGAGGTTGCGGTGCATCCACTCGATCTGGTCGGCGTAGATATTCGGCGTGGCGATCTCGACGGTGGTCGGGAGATTGAGGATGACCTTGCGCTGCGGCGTGGCGCCCCAGACTTCGGTGACCGCATCGCAGACTTCCTTGGCGAAATCGAGTTCGGTGGCGGTGAAGAGCTCCGGGCTGTATTCGAGGGTGATCGCGGTTTCCGGCATCTCGTCGGCGAGGGTGCGGATGAGGCGCACGGCGTCGGTGGCCATGGCGACGACCTCTGCCTTGCTCATGTTGAAGACCGTTTCGCGGAAGGTCGGGCAGGTGGCGTTATAGACGTGAACGATGGCCTTCTTCGCGCCCTTGAGCGATTCGAAGGTGCGGCGGATGAGGTGCTCCCGCGCCTGGGTGAGTACTTCGATGGTCACGTCGTCGGGAATATGGCCGCCTTCGATGAGGCTGCGCACGAAACCGAATTCGGTTTCGGAGGCCGACGGGAAGGCGATTTCGATTTCCTTGAAGCCGATGTCGCAGAGCATCTTGAACATGCGCATCTTCTTGTCGGCGTTCATCGGCTCGAAAAGCGCCTGGTTGCCGTCGCGGAGATCGGTGCTCATCCAGATCGGCGCCTTGTCGATGACGCGGTTCGGCCACTGGCGGTCAGCGATTTGAACCGGTGGGAAGGCGGTGTATTTGGTGTTGGGGGTGGAAATCATGGCTTGCTCCTGAAGGCTTGATCGATGGCGAAAGTTTAGGCCAAAGATGCGGGCAGGTGCTTGCGTATTGAAGTCAATTTTGGCTTAATATTGGCAGAAAATTGCGTAATATTTTTTTAAAGTGGAATTTAATGGAAATCGATCGCTACGACCGGCAAATTCTCGCCATCCTGCAGTCGGATGGACGTATCAGCAATCAGGATCTGGCCGATCGTATCGGCTTGTCGCCGTCACCCTGTTTGCGGCGGGTTCGGGCCTTGGAGGAGTACGGGTTGATCGCCGGCTACCGCGCCTATCTCGATGCCCGGAAGCTGGGGCTGACCTTGATGGCCTTGATCGGCATTTCAATGGATCAGCACACCCCGGAGCGCTTTGCCAACCTGGAGGCGACCATCACCGATATTCCGGAGGTGCTGGAGTGCCTGCTCATTACCGGCCAGCAGTCGGATTACCAGCTCAAGGTCGTGGTGCGCGACATGGATGCCTATCAGGATCTACTGCTCAACAAGATCACGCGGATCACCGGCGTGACGGGCGTACATACCAGCTTTGTGCTGCGCAAGGTGGTCGACCGGAGCGCTTTGCCGGTCGGCGCGAACATGCCCTAGTCCCGGGCGCGCTCCAGGACGCCGGAGGCGAGGTCCGCCGGATCGAGGAGGGTGGGGAAAGGAAGGCTGGGCATCGACGCGGAAAAGTAGGTCTCCCATTGCTTTTCCGACAACTCCACCTCGGTTACGCTGGTAACGCGCCGTTCCTCGTACAGGCGGCGCTCGCTCAAGCCCTTGGGCGGGCCGGCGTTGCGCATGCGTCGATCCCGGCGTTTGCGACGCTCGGTGATGGCTGCCTTGGGTTGCGGCGCTATCTCCGGCATCTCGGCGCCGTGCGCCAGCAGCAGATTGACGACGGCGCGGTGTTCGCCGCGCAGCGCCATGCGGATCGGGCCGCCCCTGCCCTGGGCGTTGGGGGCGTGGATGTCGGCACCGCGCCGGATCAGTTCGCGGACGACATCGATATGGCCTTTGAAGCAGGCGATGCGCAGCGGCAAACCGGGGTCGCCGTGGATGTCGGCTTCCTCGATGTCGGCACCATGATCGAGGGCGATCATGGTTGCTTTCAGATTTCCTTTTTCGACGGCTCGTCGAAGTGCGCTGTACATGGTTCCTGTTCCTGCAAACGATGGCTCGGCGATCAAGTTCTATTCGAATCTGGCTTTTCTTACCGAGTACGAGCCAAGGGTAGCGTTTGTCTCCAAAGGCCGCCGTTAAATGCTTCACGAAGGGGCGCACGATGGTTTTGACGCTGCCGCACGGGGCGAGCGCGTATAATTCGCAGCGGAAAGTCGGCCAGGCAATCGCTGGATACTTCGGTATCGGGAGGAAAGTCCGGGCTCCATTGGGCAGGATGCCAGCTAACGGCTGGGTGCTATAAGTCGCAAGACCCAAGGCAACGGAAAGTGCAACAGAGAACAGACCGCCGATGGCCTCGCAAGAGGATCAGGTAAGGGTGAAACGGCGAGGTAAGAGCTCACCGCGTCCACGGTAACGGCGGACGGCACGGTAAACCCCATCCGGAGCAAGACCAAATAGGGAAGCTGAGGCGTGGCCCGCGCTGCTTCCGGGTAGGTTGCTTGAGCCTGTCGGTGACGGCAGGCCTAGAGGAATGATTGCCGAACCCCGCAAGGGGGGAACAGAACCCGGCTTATCGGCCGGCTTTCCA
>CAMKYP010000352.1 GCA_946477505.1 uncultured Dechloromonas sp.
ATTTTCAGCGCGCACAACCTCGCTTTTCTGGTCAGTTTTCAACGAGCGTCAACAACCTTCAGCCGCAATCGACGAGAGCATGTAGCCGCGCAAGTCGACTACCCATTCAGACGGATCGCCTTCCGATGAAATCAAGGATGCAGCCAGCAATTGCTGGGCATACGAGCCATCGCTGCCGAGCGCATTAGCATAGAAAATGCGCGTCGCAATAGCAGCAGCACTGTCCGAAAGGCATTGTGCGAGTTGGCCGATGGATACCTGGCTAGAGAACATGGACCAAACCGGATCAAGATCTTTCCGATTTTTCGGATCAATGTTCTCCATAGCGACAGAGAGCCACATGGGCGCTTCGACCACCCCATGATGGCTATCCCAGTGCGTGTGACGAGGCAAGGTCATGTGCAGGGTGCCGAAATCGATTTCCTCGATGTGCACATGCGGGCAAGATTCGTTTGCGCACATGGAGATGGTGATGTCGAACCCTTGTCGCTTAAATTTCAGAGACCTTCCTTGTAGCAATAAATGGGCGGCAACGGGGTCACGTCGACATTCGGCGAAGGCAGCTCTGGCCTCGTGTCGCAGGTCTTGTTGGGAGGAAAAAGTCGATTGAACGATGTAGCGCATGATTGGCTCCTCAGCGAGAATTGGATTGTTGACGTGCTTGGTGAATCCACGTCAGAACTTCACTGAGATGCCAACGCATGGGGTTGAGCAGCTTTCGGGCAGGGCTGGCCATCGAGTGGCGCAATTGTCCTTTGGTACCCAGGGTAGATGCTTGACTAGGCCGATGGCGTGCAGAGGTGAGAGTTGTGTTTTGCATGGCTGTTTCTTTCTACGAAAGGGCTAGCGACGCAAAACAAAAACAAAAGCGCCAACCAGCCCGATTAAGGGTTGATTGACGCCGTTCGGTCGAGTCCGCTACTGCAACGGATTCTCGCCATGCCTGGCTACGTGAGCCACGGGGCGCCTCGTCGAAGATGCACAGTGACGAGGAGGTGCATCAACTACGGATGCACTCGTTTATTCTATCCACCAATATTCTTGTGTCAAATAGCTATCGCTGGATTGCACTCGCAATTAACGCTTAGGTTTCTTTGGCGAAGCCTCTACTCCAACGATCACGGCTTCTTTTGGCTTTTCAAGGGGGGAAAATCATCCACTTCGACGTCTTTTGCATATCGTTGAACTGGCGGATTCAGATCAATCGGGATTTCTTTACTACTTCTGCCCAATACACTCACATTCGGCAGGCTAACTTTGGCAGGCTTGCGGCGCTTTATGGTTTCCCAGCCATCGATCTGGCCATCAGCAGAAGGTGCATCGTCCAACCAATCATCATTTGCCGAGGTTGCTACCTTCGGTAGGGACTGCTTTTCATCTGAAGCCTTGACTTGAGGCTTCTTACTCACAGCCTTGTTGGCGACGGGAGGCGGAATAGGCTTCGGCTTTTTGGTCGGTGGCTTTCCTGGGCGCTTTTCGTGTTCGCTCTTCTCAGCATGTTTCCGACTTTCCAGCCACGCCACAATCTCGGATTCACGCCAAGCAACAGCCCGCGGGCCAAGGGCTGGTTTTGGTAGGGAAGGCTCCAGCCTTCTCCATGTTGTAGATCGTCGCCCGAGACAAGCCGGTAATTTCGGCCACTTGCTTTACGCGTAGGTATTTGTCGACAGTCATGCCGAACTTCCTTTTGGTTTGATCTGCCGAAGCTTATCCAAATAGTCTGCCCACTCTTGCATCATTTCCCGGCGCTGAGTCAGATATTTAGCGTGGTTATAGGCCCCGCGAACGCTATTGCGCTCTACGTGGGCCAATTGCTTTTCGATGTAATCCGAGTTGTAACCCAACTCGTTCAGGATAGTGCTAGCCGTTGCCCGAATGCCATGGGGAGAAAGCAATCCAGCAAATCCCATGCGATTAAACATCATGTTTAGCGTACTAGGCGACATGGGCTTTTCTGGGCTGCTATTACTGGGGAAGAGATACTCGGAGCCGGAACTCATCGGCTTCAACTCCTTCAGCAACTCTAGCGCCTGGCGACTCAGCGGCACATCATGGGCGTTGTGCCGATTGTCTTTCTGTTCTGTCGGCATTTTCATGCGCTCAGGCGGCACTACCCACAAGGCTTCGTCGAAGTCAAACTCGGACCATTTGGCTTGTACCAACTCCTTTTTGCGCACCAAAGTCAAAAACAGCAGGCGCACGGCGGCTTTGGTCGTTAGATAGCTTGGATATGCTTCCAATGCATCGAAAAACTCAGGCAGTTCGCTTTCTTTCAACCAGGGACGATTCATTTTCGGCGGCACTTCAGCCCACCCGGCCATCAAACGCGGCAGGTTTGTTGTCACCTTCATCTTGCGCACGCCGTAATCGAACACCTGAACCGCAGTTTGGCGTACGCGGTCGGCAGTCTTAACGCCAGAACGCTTCTCAGCCTTGGTCAGAACACCCAGCAGCACAGCTTGCGTAATGTCTGGCAGCGGCAGCTTGCCAAGTGCAGGGGAGAGATCCCGTCTTAAATAGAGACTGTGGGTAGTTCGCCAAACATCAGAGCGGCGCTCGGCCTTGCTGTCGTACCAAGCCTTGGCGACTTCATCGAAGGTGTTGTTCTGGACGGCCTGCCGCTCAAATTTGGCAATCCTTTTGTGCTGTGCAGGGTTAATTCCATCTTCGAGCTTTCTTCTGGCATCAAGGTGTTTGTTCTGAGCCGACAAGAAATCCACCTCGGGGTATTTTCCCAAGGTAAGCGTGTAACGCTTGCTGGAAAACCGGAAGTCGAAGCGCCACGACTTGCCACCGGAAGGACTGATATAGAGGTACAGCCCCTTCTCGTGCGGCAACTTCTGCGGTTTGTCGCTTGGCTTCGCTTCCTTTGCGATCTTTTCACTTAACATCTGACGGTATTTTCAGCGCGGTATTTTTAAAATACCGTCGATATTACCGTAGTGAAAGTACCGGATCAATCATTTTGAATAACGTCTAATATCATCTAACTTATTGATTTTAATAAATCAAAAGGCATCGCTTAGACGTCATTCTCGTAACTCAGAAGCCTTTCACAGTAGCGGGCGATCAGGTCGACTTCCAAATTGACCTTGCTGCCGGGCTGCAGGCGGTTCAGGGTGGTATTTTCCAGCGTGTGCGGGATCAGATTGATGGTGAAATCGGTGCCGTTGACCGCATTGGTGGTAAGGCTGGTGCCGTCGACGACGATCGACCCCTTGCGGGCGATGTAGCGGGCGATTTCCTTCGGCGCGCGGATTTCAAGCAGGCGGTTGTCGCCGATCGCATCGAAACGCAGCACTTCGCCAACCCCATCGACGTGGCCGGATACGAGGTGGCCGCCAATCACGTCGGACAGGCGCAGGGCCTTCTCCAGATTGACTGGCCCCGGCTCGGCAAGACCGACGGTACACGACAGGGTTTCCGGGGAGACATCGACGGCGAAGGTATTGCCTTCCCTGGCCACCACGGTGAGGCAGACGCCGTTGTGGGCGATGGAGTCGCCGAGCGCGACATCGCTCAGGTCGAGTTTGCCGGCGTCGACATGCAGGCGGCAGCCCACTTCGCGGGGCGTGATTTCGGTAATGCGGCCAACTGCCGCAATGATTCCAGAGAACATGAGAGACCCTGTTGATACAAAGCGAGCACTTTATCACGCCGAATTGAGCCCTTGCCGGGTACGAAAGCGCACCCGCCCAAGGCCTCCGCAACCCGAGGGCCAACGACCGCCTCGGCCCCGCCGATCACGCCCGTGTCATGACCCTGACCGAGAGCGGAAACAGGAAACACGCCACCCAGCATTCGAGAGACCCTCTGCCCCGAAATGGGGCGACGACGCGTGATAGACTCCATTCTTTCCTTTTCCGGGGTGAAATCATGATTAAAAAACTGACCGTCGCCGTTCTCGCCACCTTGTCCACCGCTGCTCTGGCCGACATCAACGTCGGCGTTTCCGTCGCCGCTACCGGCCCGGCCGCCTCGCTCGGCATCCCGGAGAAAAACACCTTCGCCCTGCTGCCGGCGACCATCGGCGGCGAAAAGGTCAATTACATCGTCCTCGACGATGCGACCGACCCGACCGCCGCGACCAAGAACATCAAGAAGCTGATCAGCGAAAACAAGGTCGACGTCGTCGTCGGTTCGACCACCACCCCGAGCTCGCTGGCGATGATGGACGTCGCCGTCGAGAACGAAACGCCGCTGATCTCCATGGCTGGCTCGGCCATCGTCGTCGAACCCATGGACGACAAGCGCAAGTGGGTGTTCAAGACCGCCCAGAACGACGCCCACATGGCGACCGCGCTGGTCCAGCACATGACCGACAAGAACGTCCGGACCGTCGCCTTCGTCGGCTTTGCCGATGCCTACGGCGAAGGCTGGTACAAGGAATTCGCCAAGATCGCCGAAGCCCGCAAGCTGAAGATCGTGGCCAGCGAGCGCTACCAGCGCAACGACACCTCGGTGACCGGCCAGATTCTC
>CAMKYP010000353.1 GCA_946477505.1 uncultured Dechloromonas sp.
CGGATCAAGCGCCTTCCGCGACCGCACAAGAAACACGGCCTGGTGCCGCTTTAGGATGGACGGCATGACAGAGAGTCCTATCGAAGGCGACCTGCCGGTCCTGATTGCGCAAATGCGCGCCGAGATCGGAAGACTCGCCCGGCGAGTCGATGAACTCGAACAACGCCTGGGGGCATCGGGCGAGGCGGCAGGTGCAGCGCCCAGCGAGGAAATCCTGCTGGTCATTTCCGCTGCCGTCGCCGCTTTCCTGGGGGTGCGTGCGCGCATTCGCCAGGTACGCGTCGTGCATTCCACGGCCTGGGCACAGGTCGGGCGGATCGGGGCGCATGCTTCGCACCGCCTCAATTGATCGGGAGTCATCGTGAAACTCAGAATCACCATCGACGACAAGACCTACGAGGTCGATGTCGACGTCGCCGAAGCCGACAACGCCAGCTTGCCGCCCGCCTATCCCGTCGGTTTGACAAGCATGACGGGGCGTGCCGCGATGCCGCCGGGCGTACCGACGGCCAAGTCGCCCAACCGGCCGCTGGCCGACGATGAAAAGCTATGCCGCAGCCCGGTCTCCGGCGTCGTCGTCAAGGTCTTCGCAAAGGAAGGCGATACTCTCCGGGCCGGCGACACCCTGCTTCTCCTGGAGGCCATGAAGATGGAAACGAACATTACGGCGCCCCGGGACGGGGTCGTCGCCGCGATCAAGGTCGTTGCGACCCAAGCTGTCCAGAGCGGCGACGTTCTGGTCGAGTTCGCCTGAGCCGTCGATGCCGGCCGGGGTAGCACCGATGTCCGCCGCCGATGACGATCTCCCCGCGTACCTGAGCCGGTATTACGGGTGGGCCTATCTGCACCCGAATGCCGTCCGATTTTTCGACCGGCGCTGGGTGCTCAACCTGATCCTGCTGGGCAATTATGGTCGCCTGTGCGATGCCGCACTCGATGCCATGGGGGGCCTGGTCGATCAGCGGGTTTTGCAGATCGCTTGCGTCTACGGCGATCTGACGCCTTGTCTGGCGGCCCGGCTGGAAGGCAGCTCCAGCCTCGACGTGGTCGATGTCGCCCGGATTCAGCTCGACAACCTGCAACGCAAGCTGACGGGCGATCTGCCTGTTCGTCTGCGGCGCGAGAATGCTTGCCGGCTGAGGTTTTCCGATGGGCATTTCGACAAGACGCTGCTGTTTTTCCTGCTCCATGAGCAACCCGAAGAGGTGCGCCGGGCTACGCTGGCCGAGGCGGTACGGGTAACGCGCCCGGGGGGACGGGTGATTATCGTGGATTACCACCTGCCCCGCCGCTGCAATGTCGTGCGTTACTTGATGGCAGCCGTTTTGAAAATGCTGGAACCCTTTGCGATGGATCTCTGGCGGCGAGAAATTCGCGATTACCTCCCTGCCACCGGGGGCTCCATGGCAATCTCGAAACGGACTTTTTTTGCCGATCTTTACCAGATCGTATCGGTTGAACCCGAATCGGCAGCCGGTGCTGCGGGGCGGGCCGAGTTTCCGGGAGCGGTGCCGTGAACGATCAGAGCAGCGGGCGGGCCGGATTCTTGGGCAACCCCGGCCGGGAGGCGAGGCGTGTCCAAGCGGAATTGCTGCGGCGTCTCGGCTTGATCGGCATCGGCGCGGAAGACGGCGCGGCCGTTCGGCGCCTTTTGGGGCAAGATGCGCCAATCGGGGGCGGGCATTGGCAGGCCGCGCTGGTTGCGGATGTGCTTGGCCTCGGCCTGGTCATGGGCAAACTGGTGCATCGGACAGCGGCCGGCGGGCCCGGATTGTCGCTTGAACCGGCAACCCGGGCCTTGCTGGAGACGCTGCAAGGCCGTCCGGCCAGTCGCGATGAACGGTAGGAGAGGGGCGCGCAGCCGGTCGAAAGGCTGCGGACGCTGGGGTGGGGAGGCCGGTAGAATATGGAAATGATCTTTAACTCACTCGAATTGACCCTGGCACTGCTGCAGCAGACCTGTGTTTACCTGGTGATTGCCTACCTGCTGAGCCGCACCCGGGTTTTCATTCCGTTGATGCACGTCACCATCCGGCTACCGCACCGGCTGACCTGCTATGTGGTGTTCTCCATCTTTTGCATCATGGGGACATATCTCGGCCTGTGGATTGACGACTCGATCGCCAATACCCGCGCCATCGGAGCAGTCCTCGGCGGGTTGCTTGGCGGGCCGTCGGTCGGCCTGGCGGTTGGTTTTACCGGCGGCCTGCATCGCTATACGCTGGGTGGTCCGTCGGCATTCGCCTGCATGGTGTCGACGGTGATTGAAGGCTTGATTGGCGGACTTTTTCACCGCTACATGATGCAGCGCGGGCGTTTCGGCACGCTGTTCAATCCGCTTCCCGTCGCCTTGGTGACGCTGGTTGCCGAATTGACGCAAATGCTGGTGCTCTTGCTCCTGGTCGAGCCGTTTTCGGCGGCCAAGCATCTGGTCGAGCAAATCGCCATGCCGATGCTGGTTGCCAATGTGCTGGGGGCGGGCTTGTTCATGAGCATCGTCCTCGAACGGCGCAAGCTCTACGAGCAGCAGTCCAGCGTCTTTTCGACCAAGGCGCTGGCCATCGCAGCCCGCGTCGAAGGCTTGCTGCGCACCGGCTTCAATAGCGACACCAGTGCCCGGGTGGCACGCATCATCTATGAAGAAACCGGCGTCGGTGCGGTTGCGATTACCGATACGCAGAACCTGCTCGCCTTCATCGGCATCGGCGACGACCACCACCTGCCGGGAACGGCGATCAACTCGGCGTTAACCCGCAAGGCCATCGAGTACAACGAAGTCGTCTATGCCGACGGCAATGAGCTGGCCTACCACTGTTCGATCAGTCCCAAATGTCCGCTGGCTTCTTCGCTGATCATCCCGTTGCTGGGCGAGGAGAACCGGGTGATCGGCACCATCAAGCTCTATGAGCCGAGGACGCGTCTGTTTTCGACCATCAACCGGGCTTTAGGCGAGGGGATTGCGCGCCTGCTGTCGAATCAGATCCTGGCCGGGCGCTACATGCAGCAGCGCGAACTGCTGGCTCAGTCGGAGATCAAGTTGTTGCACGCGCAGGTCAATCCGCATTTCCTGTTCAATGCCCTCAATACGCTTTATGCGGTGATTCGGCGCGACCCGGAGCGGGCCTGCCAGCTGGTGCTGAATCTTTCCACCTTCTTTCGCAACAACCTCAAGCGACCGAGCGAGGAGGCGTGCCTCAGCGAGGAAATCGAGCACGTCACGGCCTATCTCGAAATCGAGCAAGCCCGTTTCCTGGATAATCTCGTGGTCGATTTCGATATTCCCGAGCCGTTGCGCCATGTGCGCATGCCTGCTTTCCTGTTACAGCCGATTGTCGAAAACGCAATCAAGCACGGCACCTCGCAATTGCTTGGTGTTGGCCGCATTCGCATTTCGGCGACGACGCGCGACAATGCACTGTTGCTGAGTGTGGAGGACAATGCCGGGCTATATGCTGACAATCCAAATGCCAGTGGCTTGGGTATGAATCTGGTCCGGCGGCGCATTGCCAACCGTTACGGTTCCGCCTACGGGCTGGAGGTGGTGTGCGAACCCGAGGTGCTGACCCGGATTACGCTCATTTTGCCGCTCGTGCCGTGTGACAGCGTTGCCACAATCGAGGGGGATCAAGCATGAATGTATTAATCGTTGACGACGAACAGCTGGCACGCGAGGAAATTGCTCGCCTGCTGGGCCAGGAAAAAGATATCCGTATCGTCGGGCAGTGTTCGAATGCGATCGAGGGAATTTCGGCGATCAACCAACTCAAGCCGGAGGTGGTTTTTCTCGATATCCAGATGCCGCGCGTCAGTGGTCTGGAAATGCTGGGCATGCTCGACCCCGAGCGCATGCCGCGCGTTGTTTTTCTTACCGCCTATGATGAATATGCCCTGCAGGCTTTCGACCAGAATGCGTTCGACTATCTGTTGAAGCCGGTCGACCCGGCACGCCTGGCACTGACGCTCAAGCGCCTGCGTCATGACCGCACGCCCAGCCCGCTTCTTTTCGACGCGGCCGCCCCGCTCAAGCAGATTCCCTGCCCCGGGCATCATCGGGTGCTGCTGATCAAGATCGGTGATATCGAATATGTGACCTCGAAGACTGCGGGAGTCTATGTCACGACCAATCAGGGAGCGGAGCATTTCACCGAGTTGACGTTGCGCACGCTGGAAGAGAAAACCCCGTTTTTGCGCTGCCATCGCCAGTATCTGGTCAATCCGGATCAGATCAAGGAACTCAATTTTCTTGAGGCTGGCGCAGTCGAAATCGTCACGCGCAACAATCACCGGATACCGGTCAGTCGGCGCCTACTGGGCGAATTCAAGGAAAAGCTCGGCTTGTAGGCTGTTCGCCATGGCGACTCGGGTGAGTCCTAAACGAGCCTCCAGCCATCAAGGAAGAGTAGTCTGAGACCGAGCAGGTTGCGCGTGCGTATGGTGAGCGGTCGCGTGTTCGGGAGGCTGTCCGGTACGAAAA
>CAMKYP010000354.1 GCA_946477505.1 uncultured Dechloromonas sp.
TTTTTCACGACATTAAACATAACTTCCTTTCACTCTCATCACATTAGACAACAATAACAACAACTTACGACACAACAAAAGAACAACGGTACGACAAAAACAAAAAAGCGGCCGGGAAACTCCGGGCCGCTTTTCCTTGCTTCGGGTGCGCCTTACTTGCGCAGGCCGAGCTTGGTGATCAGGGTACGGTAACGCTCGACGTCCTTGCCCTTCAGGTAGTCCAGCAGCTTGCGGCGCTGGGAAACCAGGCGCAGCAGACCACGACGGGAATGGTGATCCTTGGTATGCTCCTTGAAGTGCGGCTGCAGATCGTTGATGCGGGCGGTCAACAGAGCAACCTGGACTTCGGGGGAACCGGTGTCACCCTTGGCTTGAGCGAATTCGGCGACGATGGACGCCTTGTTTGCAGTGGTCATTGCCATTTCAAACTCTCTTTCATTGTTGCGACGCAGCCCCAGTTTGATAGAGCCAGCGCCAGTTGGAATATCCCATCGACGATGGAAAGCGTCAAATTATATCAGTTCAACCAGCAAGCTGCACCAACCTTTTCGGCCATAGCAAACCGCCATTCCCGGGTTCGCCAACGCCAATCAATCGACCTTCGGCATAAACGCGTATCTTTCCTGTCATCCCCACCGGCAGCGCCACCGGATTGCCATGTTTGAAACGGTTCGCCTCGCCCCCTTCAAGCTGAAGGATCGGCAAAGACTGCAATAGCGCATCCACCGGTAGCAGTCGGCCTGCCCGAGCGCCCTCGTCGACAGCATCCAGCTCGGCCAGCGTCATCGCGCTGTCCAAGGTCAAATCGCCGACAGCCGTACGCCGCAATGCCGTCAAATGCGCCCCGCAACCCAACGCCTGGCCGATATCGGCAGCCAGCACACGGATATAGGTTCCTTTACTGCAAGCAACCCGCAAAGTCAGCGAATCTCCAGAGAACGCCAGGCAGTCGATGGCATGAATAGTCACCGTCCTCGCCTCCCGCTCGACTTCAATTCCCTGTCGAGCCAATTCGTAGAGCGGGCGACCATCGCGCTTAAGCGCAGAATACATGGGGGGAACTTGCTGGATGTTCCCGACGAACTGCTGCAGGACATCGGCAACCTGGCTCGCACCGACACTCACCTCCGCGGTTGCCACGACGCTTCCTTCGGCATCACCGGAATCGGTCGTCACCCCCAGCTTGAGCACCGCTTCGTAGGTCTTGTCGGCATCGAGCAGGTCGGCTGAAAACTTGGTCGCCTCGCCGAAGCACAAGGGCAGCAGCCCGGTCGCCAGCGGATCTAGGGTGCCGGTATGCCCCCCCTTGGCGGCGGAAAAGAGTCGACGCGCCTTTTGCAGAGCATCGTTTGAGGTCATGCCGAGGGGTTTATCGAGCAAAAGCACGCCATCAACCTGTTTCCAGGTTTTCTTGACCTTGGGCTGCATGGGAAACTTATTCTTCGGGCGTCTGATCGGACAGCGCGTTGGCGCGGTCGATCAGTTGCGACAAACTGGAGCCGCGCTCCAGCGAATTGTCGTAAACAAAGTGCAGTTCCGGCAACGTGTGAATATGGATGCGACGCCCCAATTCACGGCGCAGGAAGCCGGATGCCCGCTTCAGGCCACACTCGATCTCATCGAGATGGTCTGCATTGAGCGTCGTGAAGAAGACCTTGGCATGCGCGTAATCTGGCGTCAGCTCGACATCGGTCAAGCTGATCATCCCGACACGCGGATCCTTTAGTTCGGTACGAATCAGGTCAGCCAGGTCGCGGCGCACCTGCTCCGCGACCCGGTCACTGCGTTGAAATCCTCGGACTTGCTTCTTCATTACAGCGAGCGTGCCACTTCCTGGATTTCGTAAACTTCAAGCTGATCGCCTTCCTGGATGTCGTTGTTACCACGCAGCGACAGACCGCATTCGAAGTTGGAGCGCACTTCCTTGACGTCGTCCTTGAAGCGCTTGAGCGAATCGAGCTCACCATCCCACTGCACGACGTTGTTGCGCAACAGACGGACGCGCGAATTGCGCTTGACCAGGCCTTCCAGCACGTAGCAACCGGCAATGGCACCGACCTTGGAGACATGGAACACTTGGCGAATCTCGACCATACCGATGATCTGCTCGCGCCTCTCGGGCGACAACATGCCGGACAGGGCTGCCTTGACTTCATCGACCGCATCGTAAATCACATTGTAGTAACGGATATCGACGCCGAAATTCTCGGCCAGCTTGCGGGAACCCGCGTCGGCACGAATATTGAAGCCGATGATGACCGCACCCGATGCCTGCGCCAGGTTGACGTCGGATTCGCTGATCGCGCCAACACCACCGTGAATGACGTTAACACGAACCTCTTCGTTCGACAGCTTGGCCAAGGTCTGCACCAATGCCTCCTGGGAGCCCTGAACGTCGGCCTTGACGATGAGCGGCAAGGTCTTGACCTCACCCTCTTCCATCTGCTGGAACATGTTCTCCAGCTTGGCGGCCTGCTGCTTGGCCAGCTTGACGTCACGGAACTTGCCCTGGCGGAACAAGGCGATTTCGCGCGCCTTCTTCTCGTCGCCGAGCACGATCGCCTCTTCACCGGCCGCCGGAACATCCGACAGACCGAGGATTTCGACGGGAATGGACGGACCGGCTTCGTTAATCGGCTTGCCATTCTCGTCAAGCATGGCGCGAACGCGGCCGAAGACCTGACCGGCCAGCACGATATCGCCGCGCTTCAAGGTGCCGGACTGGACCAGCATGGTCGCCACCGCACCGCGCCCCTTGTCGAGACGTGCTTCGATGATCAGGCCCTTGGCAGGTGCGTCCTTCTGCGCCGTCAATTCAAGCACTTCAGCCTGCAACAGAACCTGTTCGAGCAGTTCATCGATACCGGTCCCCTTCTTGGCCGATACCGGGCAGAATGGCGAATCACCGCCGTATTCTTCCGGAATCACGCCTTCGGCAACCAGTTCCTGCTTGACGCGATCAGGGTTGGAGTCCGGCTTGTCGATCTTGTTGACCGCAACCACCAGCGGCACGCCGGCCGCCTTGGCATGGTGGATTGCCTCCTTGGTCTGCGGCATCACGCCGTCGTCGGCGGCAACGACCAGAATAACGATGTCGGTGGCCTTGGCACCGCGGGCACGCATGGCCGTAAAGGCTTCGTGGCCCGGCGTATCGAGAAAGGTGATCATGCCACGATCGGTTTCGACGTGATAGGCACCGATATGTTGGGTAATACCACCGGCTTCGCCCGCTGCCACCTTGGCGCGACGGATGTAGTCGAGCAGCGAGGTCTTGCCGTGGTCGACGTGACCCATGACGGTCACGACCGGGGCGCGCGGCTCCAGCGGAATGTCCTTGTGCTCGGCGTTTTCCTCGAGGAAGGCATCCGGATCGTCCAGTTTGGCGGCAACCGCCTTGTGGCCCATTTCCTCGACCACGATCATGGCCGTTTCCTGATCCAGAACCTGATTGATGGTCACCATCGAGCCCATCTTCATCATCGCCTTGATGACTTCCGTCGCCTTTACGGCCATCTTGTGAGCCAAATCGGAAACGGAGATGGTTTCGGGAATGTGCACTTCACGAGTGATCGGCTCGGTCGGCGCCTGGAAGCTGCCCTGGCCGTCATCCGACTTGTGCGACTTCTTGTGGCCGTGACGATTGTCTTTCCATCCGCCGGCACCATCGGAGCCGCGCGTCTTGATGCCGCCCTTCTTCTTGCCGTCATCGGCGGCACGACCGCCTTTGTCGCCCTTCTTGGCACCGGTCTCCGGTTTCTTGTGCAGCGTTCCCTTTTCGCCTTCACCAGCCTTGGCCTGGGCAGCGGCTTGCTGCTTGGCGAGTTCGGCCGCCTTGGCCGCTGCAGCGGCAGCTTCGGCCTGCTGACGCATCTGCGCCAACTGGACTTCGCGCGCCTGCTTTTCGCGCAGTTCGCGCTCCTGAATTTCGCGCAGGCGGCTGGAACGGGCTGCCGCCTCCTGGCGTGCCTTCAATTCCTTCTCGCCAATAATCGCAGCGCGATCCAGGACCGGAGCGACAGGCTGCTCGACCACTGCCACTGGCTCCGGAACTTCCTCAACCACCGGCTCCGGAATGATTTCCGGCTCGGGAACCACCTCGACGACAGGCTCGGGCACGACTTCAACCACCGGCTCGGGAATCACTTCCACCTCGGGTGCCTCAGGCTCGGCCGGCAGATGCTGCACATCATGCTCGGCCCCCGGAAGGTGCTCGCCAATGTCTCGCTTGACCAAAACGCGCTTCTTGCGAACTTCGACCTGAACGGTGCGCGCACGACCATGCGAGTCGGTCGACTTGATCTCTGACGTTTGCTTGCGCGTCAGGGTAATTTTGGTTTGCGACTCATCACCATGCGAGCGACGCAGATAATCCAGAAGCTTCGCCTTATCCTGATCGGTCAGCGACTCGTTGGAACCACTCTTGCTGACGCCAGCCTTGCTCAATTGCTCGAGCAGGACCGCGACCGGCATTT
>CAMKYP010000355.1 GCA_946477505.1 uncultured Dechloromonas sp.
CCCGGTGTTTTTTTTCGTAGCGGATGCTGCGCCGCAGCACCGGGTGGTAGAATCACGCCTTTGATTTTTTTGGCCAATTACTAAACCCATGTCCGTTCGCCCCATCCGCAACATCGCCATCATCGCCCACGTTGACCATGGCAAGACCACGCTGGTCGACCAGCTTCTCCGCCAGTCCGGTACTTTTGCCGCCCACCAGCAATTGGTCGAGTGCGTCATGGATTCCAACGATCTGGAAAAGGAACGTGGCATCACGATTCTGTCGAAGAACACGGCAGTCGAGTACGAAGGCATCCACATCAACATCGTCGACACCCCGGGCCACGCGGACTTCGGCGGTGAAGTCGAGCGCGTGCTAGGCATGGTCGATGGCGTGGTACTGCTGGTCGACGCCGCCGAAGGCCCGATGCCGCAGACCCGTTTCGTGACCAAGAAGGCACTGGCCCAGGGCCTGCGCCCGATCGTGCTGGTCAACAAGGTCGACCGCGACGGTGCCGATCCGGACAACGCCGTCAACCTGACCTTCGACCTGTTCGACAAGCTCGGCGCCACCGACGAGCAGCTTGATTTTCCCATCGTTTACGCGTCCGGCCTGAACGGCTGGTCGGCGATGGAACTCGATCATCCGCGCGAAAACATGAAGCCGCTGTTCGACACCATCCTGCGCCATGTGCCGGCGCCGGACGCCGATGTCGATGCACCGCTGCAGCTGCAGATTTCAGCGCTCGATTACTCTTCCTACGTCGGTCGCATCGGCGTCGGCAAGATCATCCGCGGCCGCGTCAAGACCGGCCAGAACGTGATGGTCATGTTCGGTACCGAGGAAGAAGCGGCCGAGCATGATCGCAGCCCGATCAAGGCCAAGATCGGCCAGGTGTTCGGCTACAAGGGGCTGAACAAGGTCGAGATGGAAGAAGGCCAGGCTGGCGACATCGTCCAGATCACCGGTATCGAAGACCTCGTGCTGGGCTGTACCGTTACCGTTCCGGATCAGCCGGAAGCGCTGCCGCTGCTCAAGATCGACGAGCCGACGCTGTCCATGCAGTTCATGGTCAACACCAGCCCGCTGGCCGGTACCGAAGGCAAGTTCGTGACCAGCCGTCAGATTCGCGACCGCCTGCACAAGGAACTGCTGACCAACATGGCGCTGCGCGTCCATGACACTCCGAACGGCGACGTCTTCGATGTGGCCGGTCGTGGCGAACTGCACCTCGGCATCCTGCTCGAGAACATGCGCCGCGAAGGTTACGAACTGGCCGTCGGCCGTCCGCGCGTCGTCAAGAAGATCATCGACGGCGTCGAGTGCGAACCGTACGAGCAGCTGACTGTCGACGTCGAGGAAGACACCCAGGGCGGCGTCATGGAAAGCCTCGGCCTGCGCAAGGGCGAGCTGCAGGACATGGTGCCGGACGGCCGCGGTCGTGTCCGCATCGAATACCGTATCCCGGCACGTGGCCTGATCGGCTTCCAGGGCGAATTCATGAACCTGACGCGCGGTAACGGTTTGATGAGCCACGTTTTCGACGACTACGCTCCAGTCAAGGAAGGTTCCGTCGCCGAGCGCCGCAACGGCGTGCTGATTTCGCAGGACAACGGCGAAGCCGTGGCCTACGCGCTGTGGAAGCTGCAGGATCGCGGCCGCATGTTCGTCAGCCCGGGCGAAAAGCTGTACGAAGGCATGATCATCGGCATCCACAGTCGCGAGAATGACCTGGTCGTGAACCCGATCAAGGGCAAGCAGTTGACCAACGTGCGTGCTTCCGGCACCGACGAAGCCGTCCGCCTGGTGCCGCCGGTCCAGCTCAGCCTGGAGTCGGCTGTCGAATTCATCGACGAGGACGAACTGGTCGAACTGACCCCGAAGTCGATCCGCCTGCGCAAGCGTTTCCTGACGGAAATCGAACGCAAGCGTGCCCAGCGCGGTTTGTAATTGAGATGAAGGCATGCTTTCCGGCCCATTAGGGGCTGGAAGGCAGGATAAAAAAAGGCGGCCCGTTGGGTCGCCTTTTTTGCTGGGCGGTTGATTTTCGCTTCTTTCCCTTCGGGGTGTTCAGCGAACAGACTGAGTAAAGCCTTGAGGAGGGGGCGAAGCAGCTGATTTGCAGCGCGGAGAATCGGGATGGTTTGGTGAGGCCGGGCCGCTATACGCCGATCTAGCCGCCTGTCATCGACATGAAACGAACGACGCGAGGTGCATCCATCTGCTGCGTGAAATCGTGGCCGAACGGCTTGATGCCCATGCTGTCGACGATCATCTGGCGTATGGCCTCATCGTTGCCGGCGCGCACCACGGGGAGGAGGTTGCTGGCATCGTTCTGACCGAGGCATGGATAAAGCTCCCCTTTGGCGGTGATCCGGACCCGATTGCAGGTGTCGCAGAAATTATGGCTGTGCGGCGAGATGAAACCGATGCGGGACTCGCTGCCGGGGATACGCCAGTAGCGGGCTGGTCCGCCGGAGTTTTCGGTCGAGGGAATCAATTCGAAGTGTTTGGCAAGCAGAGCGCGTGCCTCCTCGGAGGAAATGAACGTGTTGTTTCGTCCGTTGATGGCTCCGAGCGGCATTTCCTCAATGAACGACAGGTCCAGTTCATTGTTGACGGCAAAATGGACCAGATCGACGAACTCGTCATCATTCACTCCCCGCATCATCACGGTGTTCAGTTTTGTGCGGGTGAAGCCTGCCTTGCGTGCTGCCTCGATCCCGTTCAGTACCTTGCCAAGGTCGCCAATCCGGGTGATGGTCTTGAAGCGGTCGGGTCGTAATGTGTCCAGGC
Source organism: uncultured Dechloromonas sp. (assembly GCA_946477505.1). Taxonomy (GTDB): domain Bacteria; phylum Pseudomonadota; class Gammaproteobacteria; order Burkholderiales; family Rhodocyclaceae; genus Azonexus. Next base: position 2,777 of record CAMKYP010000355.1, read on the forward strand.
TGATATTGATGCGTTTCACCTTTGCTGCACGCAGCGGAGCTGCAAACCGGTCGAGTTGCGAACCGTTCGTAGTCAAGACCAGGTTTTCCAGTCCGGGAAGTGCTCCCAGGCGCTCGATCAGCCACATGACATCCTTGCGGACCAGGGGCTCTCCGCCAGTAATACGCAATTTGTTGACGCCAAGCCCGACGAATACCGAGGCAACGCGCAAGCACTCTTCAAGGCTCATGACTTCGTTGCGCGGGAGGAAGGTCATTTCCTCGGCCATGCAATAGGTGCAGCGAAAGTCGCAGCGGTCGGTGATCGACAAACGTACGTAGGTAATTCGCCGGCCATATTTGTCGAGGAGTGTGCCGGCCTGGTGCGTCGTTGCCGATGGCGTAATCACCGGCGAGAAATCTGCCAGTCCGGCTGGGGTGTTTTCTGGTCTGAGTGTTTCGTTATGCATGGCGGACGTTGGCTTGACCTGTTTGCCCCGGACGGCGGGGAATCTCTGGGCACTGATTATCGGCGCGAGATATCTACCGAACAAGTAGATAGATCAAAATCGGAAAAGTTCTTCGGATTTTTTCCGGGGGGCAGGGGGCGCTATCGGACAGCCGGGTTTGGTGGCTTATAGGAGATTTTTTTGCAATAAGCCGCTCAGTTGCGGGAGGTCAATGAGCTGGCTGACTTCCGGGCGACGAGATATCTTGATCGAATCATGGGTGTCGCCTGCCGCGGCAGACTATTCGATCAGCCCAGGAAAGGCATCCGTGGATATCCCTGTCAGCGAACTGTTTCACGCCTTGAGTAATTGATGTTCGCTTTTCTAGAATCCTGCAATGTAAAAAGCCACCCAAATGGATGGCTTTTTACATTTTTTTGGCTCCCCGACCTGGGCTCGAACCAGGGACCTACGGATTAACAGTCCGGCGCTCTACCGACTGAGCTATCGGGGAACAGAGGTGCGCATTATAGGAGTAGAATCCCCATCGGTCAAGCCGTTTGTGCCTTTTTGAACAACAATAATATACGGATATGAACACCAATCTGATCTACGCAAAAACGCTGGCTGGCGACGAAGCGGTTCGGCAAAGTACGCGTGTTGTCCAACGAAACCTGCGCATGGTTCTGGTACAGGTTGATGGGAAGATGACTGTCCGGGAGCTATCGGCCAAGATTGGTAATCCCCGTCTTGTTGAAGCTGCGCTGCGCGAATTGGCAGAGGGCGGATATATCGTTCCCTTGCAGTCGGATGATCCGATCTGGATGGATCGTGTCGGCGCTGATGAGGCGGCAGGGCATCGGGAGTTAGAGCAACCGATGTCTCAATTTTCGGTTTTTGGTGCAAAGCCCTCTGCGCCGCCGACGACACACGAAATGCCAAGCGCGGCCAGCAATTTTTCGTCTTTTGGAAAACCCATTTTGCCGGCGAGTGGAAACGGTACGGGTGGCGGTTTCAAGCCGTCGATGATGCCGCCTCCGTTCTCGGTCGAGCAGGAGGCTGTACCGGAGGAACGGACAGCAGTGCGCCTGAGCGCTCGGCACTTTGGACTCGTGCTTTTGGCCGTCGGGTTGCTAGGGGGCGGGGCACTTCTCTTTTATCCGTATGAACGGTTCACGCCCGAGCTTGAGGCGGCAGCAAGTCACTTTGTTGGCATGCCGGTCACCATCGGTCGTGTTGGCCTGATGGTCTATCCC
>CAMKYP010000356.1 GCA_946477505.1 uncultured Dechloromonas sp.
AATCGTGCCAACGTTTACGTGCGGTTTCGTACGCTCGAATTTTTCCTTAGCCATTCCAGTTCCTCAATAATCAGATAAATAAAAATCCAGAATCCAAGCTAATCGGTGGTGCCCATGGGCAGGATCGAACTGCCGACCTCTCCCTTACCAAGGGAGTGCTCTACCACTGAGCCACATGGGCCTACCTTAAAACTCCAGCCGTACCGTGTCGTGGAGCGGGTGAAGGGAATCGAACCCTCGTCTTAAGCTTGGAAGGCTTCAGCTCTACCATTGAGCTACACCCGCAAAACCCTACGCCCGCAGCACAGGCCGCTACAGCATTAAATCTGGTGGAGGGAGAAGGATTCGAACCTTCGAAGGCTGAGCCGACAGATTTACAGTCTGTTCCCGTTGACCGCTTGGGTATCCCTCCGGAAGAACCCGAGATTATCCAGACGCCACCACACCCTGTCAACACCCAAAAACAGAAAAGCCGGCATATAGCCGGCTTTTCGCGGATTTGCAGCGAAATTACTTCTGAGCCAGAACCCAGGCAGCCAACTTCTTGGCCTCGTCTTCGGTGACGTTGTTCGGCGGCATCGGGATTTCGCCCCAAGCCCCCTTGCCACCCGCCTTGATCTTGGCAGCCAGCGCTGCCGGAGCCTTAGCGTCACCCTTGTACTTCGCGGCAACATCCTTATAGGCCGGGCCGACCAGCTTCTTGTCAATGGCGTGGCAGGACATGCAGTTCTTGGCCTTGGCCAGCGCTTCGTCGGCATTCGCCTGACCGGCCATCACGACACCTGCTGCAGCCATCATGGCAATGTAAACAGCTTTCATTCTCTCTCGCTCCGTTCATCGGGTTGGTGGAAACAACAGAATCGGATGATAAAACCCTTTTCAGCCCCTGGCAAACAGGAGGAAACGCTGGCTTCCTGGCATCCGCATGCATATAACGCCCCGGAGCACCTTGGGGTTGCCCCACCAAGTCAGGAAGGACGACCGGAAATGGCCAACAACGCCCCCGCCGAAATGAACAGCCCGCCGAACAATCTGTTCTGCAACCGTATGCTGCGGGGATCGTGCATCCAACAGCCCAGACGCGCGGCCATCAACGCATAGCCGGACATCACCAGCATGTCGATCACGCACAAAGTCGCGGAAATAATGGCATATTGGGGCACCTGGGGCTGTAATGGATCGACGAACTGGGGCACCAATGCGCCAATAAAAATGATGGCCTTGGGGTTCGTCAGGTTGACCAGCAGGCCCTGCAGGAAAAGCCCCCTCCGATACATCGGCGGCGCATCCGCATCCAGCGGAACCACGGACGAAGACCATTTCTGGATACCCAGCCAGAGTAGATAGCCCGCTCCCAGAAGTTTGATTGTCGAGAACGCCGTTTCGGATGCCGCCAGCAAAGCCCCAAGGCCGAGTGCGACAATGAGGAGCTGGATGAGCAGCGCTGCCTGCAGCCCGAGTATGGCGGTTAAGGCCGCCCAATAGCCGCGACGGATGCCGGTGCTCATGCTGATCACCGCGCCCGGCCCGGGAGTGACGGCAATGACGATTGCCGCCAGCAGGAATCCGAGCCAGACGGTAAGCGTCATTTGCGGCGCTGGATCTGCGTGACGTCGCGCACCGCCCCCTTGTCGGCCGACGTGGCCATCAGGGCATAGGCCTGCAACGCTGCCGAAACGGCACGCTGGCGATCGACAGGCTTCCAGGCAGCATCACCCTTGGCATCCATCGCCGCGCGGCGCTTGGCCAAGACATCATCCGCTACGGCAAGGTGGATACGGCGATTCGGAATGTCGATCTCAATGGTATCGCCTTCTTCCACCAAGCCGATGGCACCACCGTCCGCCGCTTCCGGCGAGGCGTGACCAATGGACAGACCGGAGGTACCGCCGGAGAAACGGCCGTCGGTCAACAATGCGCACTCCTTGCCCAGCCCCATCGACTTCAGATAGGAGGTCGGATAAAGCATTTCCTGCATGCCGGGACCACCCTTCGGGCCTTCGTAGCGGATGACAACGACGTCGCCGGCCACAATCTGGCCGCCAAGGATGCCTTCAACGGCAGAGTCCTGGCTCTCAAAGACGCGGGCACGGCCGGTGAATTTCCAGATCGATTCGTCGACACCAGCCGTCTTGACGATGCAGCCATCAAGCGCAATGTTGCCGTAGAGTACAGCCAGACCGCCGTCCTTGGAGTACGCATTGGCCTTGTTGCGGATGCAGCCATGGGTGCGATCAAGGTCGAGTTCGTTGAAGCGGCGATCCTGCGAGAAAGCGACCTGGGTCGGCACGCCGCCCGGCGCCGCCTTGAAGAAGTTATGCACCTTGATGTCGTGTTCACGGACGACGTCCCAACGGTCGATCGCCTCACCCAGGTTCTTGGCGTGTACGGTCGGCGCATCGCGATGGAGCAAGCCGGCGCGATCAAGTTCGCCGAGGATACCCATGATGCCGCCGGCACGATGAACGTCCTCGATGTGATACTTGTCGGTCATCGGCGCCACCTTGCACAAACAAGGCACGGAACGCGAAATGCGGTCGATGTCGGCCATGGTGAAATCGACGCCGGCTTCCTGCGCCGCAGCAAGGATGTGCAGCACGGTATTGGTCGAGCCGCCCATCGCGACGTCCAGGGTCATGGCGTTTTCAAAGGCGCCGCGCGTGGCGATCGAGCGCGGCAGCACCGAGGCATCATCCTGTTCGTAGTAACGCTTGCACAACTCGACGGCGAGGCGACCGGCACGCAGGAACAACTGCTGGCGATCGGCGTGCGTGGCAACGACAGTGCCATTACCGGGCAGTGACAGGCCAAGGGCCTCGGTCAGACAGTTCATCGAGTTGGCGGTGAACATGCCGGAGCACGAACCACAGGTCGGACAGGCGGAGCGTTCGATTTCGTCGAGATCGGCCTGCGACACGGACGCATCGGCCGCCTTGACCATGGCATCGACCAGATCGAGGTGCACGACCTTGTCCTGCAACTTGACCTTGCCGGCTTCCATCGGCCCGCCGGAGACAAATACAACAGGGATATTCAGCCGCATGGCGGCCATCAGCATGCCCGGGGTGATCTTGTCGCAGTTGGAGATGCAGACCATCGCGTCGGCACAATGGGCATTGACCATGTACTCGACCGAGTCGGCGATCAGGTCACGGCTGGGCAGCGAGTAGAGCATGCCGCTATGGCCCATGGCGATGCCGTCGTCGATGGCGATGGTATTGAATTCCTTGGCCACGCCGCCGGCCGCCTCGATCTCGCGCGCCACCATTTGCCCCAGATCCTTGAGATGAACGTGGCCGGGCACGAACTGCGTAAAGCTGTTGACCACGGCGATGATCGGCTTGCCGAAGTCGCCATCCTTCATGCCGGTGGCGCGCCACAAGGAGCGGGCGCCGGCCATGTTGCGACCGTGGGTGGAGGTATGGGAACGATATTGCGGCATGACTCTCTCTCCGTCTGAAACTGAACGCCACGGTGTTGTCACGGGGCGCGAACTATAATCGGGCAATTCTAGCCCACTCTGCGCCCACAATGCTTCTACACCCGCAGTTCGACCCCATCGCCTTTTCTGTTGGCCCGCTTTCCGTGCGCTGGTACGGTTTGATGTATCTGGTCGCCTTTGTTCAATTTATTTTGCTCGGGCGTCTGCGCATCAAAAGCCGCCCCGGTTTCCTGACCGTCGAACAACTCGACGACCTGCTGTTCTATGGCATGCTCGGCGTCATTCTCGGCGGCCGGTTGGGGCAGGTACTGTTCTACGAGCCCGGCTACTACCTGGCCAATCCGTTCGAAATCTTGGCTGTCTGGAAAGGCGGCATGAGCTTCCATGGCGGCTTCCTCGGCGTGCTGATCGCCATGGGCCTGTGGACACGCAAGCATGGCAAGCATTGGTTCGATGTCATGGATTTCGTCGCACCCCTGGTGCCACTCGGGCTGGCCGCCGGGCGTATCGGCAATTTCATCAACGGCGAACTGTGGGGCCGCGTTGCCGACCCCAACTTGCCATGGGCGATGATCTTTCCACAATCGGGCGACATGCAGCCTCGCCACCCGTCACAGCTCTATCACGTCGGTCTGGAAGGATTGGCCCTGTTCGTCATCCTTTGGCTGTACAGCCGCCAGCCGCGGCCGCGAGCGGCGGTGTCCGGCGTGTTCCTGATCGGCTACGGCAGCTTCCGTTTCATAACCGAGTTTTTCCGCGAACCGGATCACGGCATTTTCGGGCAGTCGTACACGATCAGTATGGGGCAGTGGCTGTCGCTGCCGATGATCCTGGCCGGCCTCGCGATGCTGGTCTTTGCCTACCGGAAGAAAACCCTATAATTATGGATTACATTCACCAATCCACCATAGGAATCCCATCATGACACGTCCGTTCAAGGTTCTCGGCATCCAGCAAATCGCCATCGGTGGCCCTTCCAAGGAAAAACTGCGCACATTGTGGGTCGAGAAATTCGG
>CAMKYP010000357.1 GCA_946477505.1 uncultured Dechloromonas sp.
GCACCGGCCGCGCCAGCCACGACAGACTCGGCCAATCCGGCGGCCTGGGTCAGGAAATGATCGGCGAAGAAACGCGTCGTCGCCTGTTTGGCCGCCCAGAACGGATCGCCGTCGCCAGCCGCCATTTTGGCGCGGGCGATGACCACAGCGCGTCCCATCTGCCAGCCACCAGCCACGATGCCGAGCAGGAACAGGAAGGGGACCGCGCCGGCATGGGCGGCCTTGGGCTGCTCCTTGAAGTTGGCGACGATCCAGTCGACCGCCTTTTCCAACGCATCGATACCGGCCTGCTGGCGGGCGCAGATGCTGGACAGTTCGCCATCCAGTTTCGCCGCATCGGCCCGCATTTCGGCAATCACCGCCTTGATGGTGGCGCCCTGCTCGCGAGCAATTTTGCGGCCGATCAGATCGTTGGCCTGGATCGCCGTCGTCCCCTCGTAGATGGCCGTGATCCGTGCATCGCGCAGATGCTGGGCGGCGCCGGTTTCCTCGATGAACCCCATACCGCCATGAACCTGAACGCCGAGCGACGCCACGTCGATGGCACTTTCGGTACTCCAGCCCTTGACCACCGGGATCATCAGATCGGCAAATGCCTGCCCTTTTTGACGCGCAGCCTCGTCCGGATTGCAGTGGGCATTGTCCTGCGCCGCTGCGGTCACGTAGGCCAGGGCGCGCATGGCCTCGATACGCGAACGCATGGACATCAGCATGCGACGTACGTCCGGATGCTTGATGATAGGCACTTTCGGACCACCCTTGACGCCCAACTCGGTGCCCTGTATGCGCTCCTTGGCATAGACAACAGCCCGCTGGTAGGCACGCTCGGCATCACCCAGGCCTTCCAGGCCGACATTGAAGCGGGCGGCGTTCATCATGATGAACATGTACTCCAGGCCGCGATTCTCCTCACCAACCAGGGTACCAATCGCACCGCCATTGTCGCCGAACGCTAGAACCGCCGTCGGGCTGCCGTGAATGCCGAGCTTATGTTCGATCGACACGCAATAGACGTCATTCCGCTCACCCGGCGTACCATCGGCCTTGAGCAGGAACTTGGGAACGACGAACAGGGAAATCCCCTTGACGCCCTCAGGTGCGTTCGGGGTGCGGGCCAGCACCAGATGGACGATGTTGTCCGTCATGTCGTGCTCGCCCCAGGTGATGAAAATTTTCTGGCCAAAGATTCGGAAGCTGCCATCGCCGACCGGTTCGGCGCGGGAACGGACGGCAGCGAGATCAGAGCCGGCATTCGGCTCGGTCAGATTCATCGTCCCGGTCCATTCTCCTGAAATCAGCTTGGGCAGGTAAGCCGCCTTCTGCTCATCGGAACCGGCGATGGTCAGCGCCTCGATCGCCCCCTGAGTTAACATCGGGCACAGCGAGAAAGCGTGATTGGCGGCCTTCCACATCTCGCTGACGGCGGCGGAAACAAGCTTGGGCAAACCCTGTCCGCCGAACTCCGGTTCGCAGCCCAGGCCGTTCCAGCCATTGTCCACAAACTGACGGTAAGCCTCCTTGAATCCAGGTGACGAGGTGACGACGGTATCCTTCCACTTGGCACCGTTCGTGTCGCCAACGCGATTGAGCGGCGACAGCACCTCACCGGCGAACCTTGCCGCCTCGTCGAGAATGGCATCGACCACATCCGGCGAAGCCTCCTCGCAGCCAGGCAGCGCAACGACCTGCCCCAGACCGGCCAGTTCCTGCATAGCAAAACGGATATCCTTCAGCGGGGCAACATATTCACTCATTAGCCTTACTCCATGCGATTTGCAGTTTCTTTCAGTTCAATCAGGAACAGGATGTCCTCAACCACCGACAATGCGAACCCCTGTCGCTGACCGCCACGATTGTCTCGCAACAATTGATACAGGTAACCGACAACATCGCCCTCGGCCCACATGGCGACTACCGTATTCATCAGGCGGGGCATTTCCTCCAGCGACGTCGACCGCGAATACTCGGCAAGCACCTGATCGACTGTCGCCGCTCCGGCGGAAGCCTCCGATACCGGAGCATCCCAACGCTGAACCTCGACGTTGAAATGCCGATTCAGATCGCGTGCAACGGTCTCGAACTCAGCCCGCATCCCGGCCATGCGATAGACATCCATCAGGCGAATCCAGGGCCGCAAAGCCTCTTCCGGGTTATGATCAATGAATTCCTGAAGCGCCTGGGCGGCCCCTTTTACCCGACCAAAGGAGAGCATGATATCGGCCAGTTCCATGACCGGATTGGCCTCAAAGTGCTCATCCAGGGTCGTGGCACTTATCGAAAGCACCGAGTCCGGACCTCGCGGAGAAGCCTTCTCGGCAGGTCGCTCGACAACTTGAGCCTCTTCCACAGCCTTGTCGCCAAGATCCAGGTCAAGGTCGACGCGGGCGATGCCCCCCTTTTCCACTGGCTCGAAATGGAGATCAACGTCGCTGGATTGTTCATCCCCCTCGTCACCCCGCTTGGGATCGACTCGCACCTCGGGTATGGCGAGCGGAGCCAGGTCATCGATTGCTTCATCGCCGTGGAATTCGCGCACCTCCCGATATTTACGCCACCCGAACCAGCCAGACAAACCGAACAAAACACCCAGCGCCAAGCCATACAGCGTCCACGGCGAATTAGAATCGGACTCCGCCATATTTAGGGCAGGATTTGATGCTGGCCGAGCCACGGGAACGGGAGCTGAATCTGGCTTCGGCGCTGTCGTCTGCACAGCCGGCGCCTGGCTGGGGTTGGCAGGCGCCTCCGTCTCGATGCGCTGTGCAAACTGTGCGGCTCTGGCCTGTAATTCACCGAAAGTGCCTTCCATGTTGCGCAGTTTTTCGGCAGTTGCCATTTGCGACGCAGCCTGATCATGCAGCGCCATCAGCATCCTAAACTCAAGCCTGAGGATATCCCGCTGAGACTCCGTGGCTGCCCCCGAACTACGTAATTCGGTTGCCAGTCGCAATGACGGTTCGCCGGCTGGAATACCATCCTCGCCCGACAAGACCAAACGATCCTGCATAGCCGCAGAAGCCGTGCGGCGGACCGCTTTGCGAGTCGTCAATTTGACCGGACCTTCCTCAGGCACTGCCGGCGAAGGTGCTGGTGGACGAACCCTTGGGGTGCGCCGTTCGACCGGAGCAACGCCCGGATTTTCCGCCACACTCGCTACTGCCACCGGCGCAGCAAGCGATGCAGCCTCTCGAACTATTGCCGGAGAGGCCATCAGAATGTAATCGCGCGAAACCTCATGGCCGCAACCCAGCCGCAAGGTCAACTGCATCAGTGGTTCGCGAAGAGGAGCCTCGGACCGTATCTCCAAGACGGGATCAGCGCCCCCACGGACGGCCATGGCCGCCTTGCTCAACCAGGGAAGCTCATCGTTCGAGGCTGGCCGGACCAAGCGAAAACAAGCAGCATCCAGCTTTTGCTTTTCAGCCCCCAAGAGCGCCACTTCGAGCCTTATTGACTCACCAAGAACCGGTTGCCCCCGCATCTCGCCCAATCCAACGGCAAGTACACGCTCTGACAGAATCAGCGCCAAAAGTAATACCGCGAGCCGGCCAGCAACACAATCCAACAAGAAAACCCCTAATGACAAAAGTGCGGAAATTGTAGCGCTTATTTACCGACCAGATAACGGGTATCGTCAAACGTAAACACCCAATTCGGGCGGTAAATCACAAACAGCGTCATGACCATCCCCGATAGCCATGCCTCCGAAAAACCCAACAGCAGGAAATAGACAAAATATTCTTCGGTCAGATAATCCCAGGAATATGCTCCAGCCAATGCCAGCAAGGCGCATATTCCAAAGCCCACCCCTATGATGGTCAAGGCACTTCCCAGGAAAGCATTGATGAATATGTACACAAAAAAATGCCGAGGGAATACCCAGGAAAAGACCCGATACAAACCTTGGCTGAGAAAGACACCCAGACCGCCCAGCAAAAGCACATTCATCGCATACGCAAACGCCCCTGAACCATCGTTCAACGCCACGCCCAAGGCAACGAAGGACAGCCCAACAAAGGCCAGCGATGGCCCAAAACTCAGCGTAAAGACGGTTGCACCCAATAAATGGAGCGCCAGCCCCGGTTTGACACCGGCTCTCAGACTCCAGATCAGCGCCAGCAAGACGATCATTCCCAGCCAGACGTTCAAGCACTCCGGATCACGCAGCCGCCCCCACGGTGCCTTGAAAACACAAAGGGCGAAGAGCGGCACCCAGACGACCCAAGCCGCCCAGTACCACGCTTCGCCCAACAAGGTATCGGTCAGATTCACATAGCTATTCTAGTGCCAGTGATCAAGCTTGTGATATCAGCCTACCGAACCCACCAGTTGCGGCACCACCTCGAACAAATCGCCCACCAGTCCGTAATCGGCGATCTGGAAGATCGGTGCATCGGGGTCCTTGTTGATGGCGACGATGACCTTGGAGTCCTTCATGCCGGCCAGGTGCTGGA
>CAMKYP010000358.1 GCA_946477505.1 uncultured Dechloromonas sp.
CAGGCGATGTTCGCCTACATTCCTGTCATTCATGCGCGGCAATATAGCATGCGGGCTGTAGCGTGTTGTCACGCGCCCCGGAGATGTTTGCACTCCTTGGCATTCAACACCCAGTAGCGGAACAAGGTGTCGTTTGGTCAACCCCCGGCGGGCTGCCTATGGCTGCCCGCTAAGGTTGCCGCAGGGGCTTCAACAGACCAGACAGGCCGTTATGGTCAATCTCCTGCATCAAGGCCAGCAGACGGCCGATTTCCCCCGGTGGAAAACCTTCACGGGCAAACCAGTTCAGATAGTTCCCGGGCAGGTCGGCAATCACCCTGCCCTTATACTTGCCAAATGGCATCGTCCGGCTGACCAGCAGGAGCAGATCGTCGGGGTTCATCGGCCCGCTGCCCGCCACAGGGGATAGAGTCCAAGCAGGCCGAGAACGGGGCCGGGCAGCAGTAACCACGCAATACCGCTGGCCCAGTTGGCTATCCACGCCGTCCCTAGCTGGATGGAACCCATGGTGATCGCAAAACCGATCGAATTCTGGAAGGCCAGGGCGCTACCAACGATCTCGGGCGGGCAGGCCTTGGCGGATAGCGCCGAAAAATGGGGTGAATCAGCCACCACCGTCGCCCCCCACAGGAGCAGTAACGCTAGCTTGGCCCAGGGGGCCCATTCGCCGGTCAGCGGAAATACCGCACAGCAAGCCGCCGACAACACCAAGGCCGTAGCGGCTACCCGGGCACTGCCGATACGCTGGCTCCACCAGCCGCCGAACAGGCAACCCAGCGTGCCGATGCCGATGATGGCAAACGCCAGCCCGGAGACTTCAATGCTGCCGTGAGTCGCCAGGCCACTCAGGACGATCAGCGCCGGGGTCAGCGTCCAGAAGGCATACAACTCCCACTGGTGGCCGAAATAACCAAGGGCGGAGGCGCGAAATTCGCTTATCGAAAAGGCGTGGACTACCCTGCCCAGGCGCAGCGGCGGCGCTCCATGCCGACGCTTGAGATGGGGACCGTCGCCGAGACGGAAGATCATGACCGCAGCCAGCAGTGCCAAGCCTGAGGAAACCAGAATAGTGACCTGCCACGACCACCCGGTCCCCGCCAGGCGAATACCGTGCGGCAAGGCCGTACCCAGTGTCAGCATGCCGACCAGTTGTGCCAATGCCGCTCCGGCCCGCTCAGGCACCCAGCTGACCACCAGCTTCATGCCGAGCGGATAAACACCTGCCAGGCAAAAACCAACGGCAAATCGTAAGGGCACCCCCCAGGTCAGGCCATCGGCCAGCCCGGCGAATGCGGCGTTGCAAGCGGCCCCGAGCATGGCGCAAACCGCAAAAATCCGGCTGGCCGGAAAGCGGTCGGCCAGGCCGGAAATGGCGAAGCTCAGTGTGCCCAGGATGAAGCCGAGCTGAACGGCATTGGTCAAGGTTCCGATATCGGCCGGAACAATGCCCCAAGTACGAATCAGATCGTCAGCCGCACTATTGGCCGAGAACCACAGCGACGTACCGAACAGCTGCGCGATGACAATGATGGGAACGGGGTTCTGCATGATGGCAGGACAAAATGGAACAGCCGCCAGCATACCGCTTAAGTCCGCCAACACCTCGGACAGCGCCCCGCTTCGGTAAAATTCAAGTATTCCCTCGCCTTACCGTCGCATGCGCCCCACCCCGCCACCCAACTATCTCGCCGGCTATCCCGCTCATCTGGTCCACGCTGTCGGCCACGCCATTGCGCAAGGGAAGCTGGCCGGGATTCTGCTCGGAAAATACCCGCTGGCCCACGATATACGTACCGACAGGGCGCTCTACGACTACTTGCAGGATATTCGCAGTCGTCATCTGAAAAACGCACCCCAGCTCAGCAAGGTTGCCTACGATAGCAAGTTGCAAACGCTACAAAAAGCACTGGGCACCCATACCACCATTGGCCGGGTACAGGGCAGCAGGCTCAGGGCCAAAAGGGAAATCCGCGTTGCCGGACTGTTTCGCGACATGCCCGGCGAGTTCCTGCGCATGATCGTGGTGCATGAACTGGCCCATCTGAAGGAGTCGGAACACAACAAGGCCTTCTACCAGCTCTGCCAACACATGGAGCCCGATTACTTCCAGCTGGAATTCGATCTGCGCTCTTATCTGAGCTATTTGGACGCCGGCGGCGAGACGCTTTGGGGAAGCTCCCCAAGCGCGGTATAGGATTGCTTCCCCTTGCAAAAAGGCCGCCTGAACAGGCGGCCTTTGATTAATACAAGCCGATTAGCGGCTACGGCAAAATCAAATCACTTCGCCGACAAGGCCATCATCAGATCGTTGATGCGCTTGACGAAGCCAGCCGGGTCATCCAACTGCCCGCCCTCGGCCAGGGTGGCCTGCTCGAACAGCAAAGCGGCCCAGTCGTCGAAGCGCGCCTCTTCATACTTCAGGCGCATTACGGCTGGATGCTGCGGATTGATTTCCAGGATGGGCTTGATATCTGGTGCTTTCTGGCCAGCCGCCTTCAGCAAACGAGCCAGGTTGCCGGACGGATCGTGTTCGTCGGAAACCAAGCAGGACGGCGAGTCAGTCAGGCGATAGGTAACGCGCACGTCCTTGACCTTGTCGCCGAGCGCGGTTTTCACCTTGTCCAGCAACTCCTTGTACTCATCGGCCGCTTTTTCGGCTTCCTGCTTCTCGGCTTCATCTTCCAGCTTGCCGAGATCAAGTCCGCCCTTGGCCACGGACTGCAACTGCTTGCCTTCGAATTCGGTCAAGTGGCCGACCACCCATTCGTCGACGCGATCGGATAGCAGCAAGACCTCAATCCCCTTCTTCTTGAAAATTTCAAGATGCGGGCTGTTCTTGGCAGCGTTGAAGCTGTCGGCCGTTACGTAATAAATCTTCTCCTGGCCATCCTTCATGCGGGCGATGTAATCGGCCAGCGAAACAATCTGCTTGTCGCCATCGCCATGCGTCGAAGCGAAACGAATCAAGCCGGCAATCTTGTCCTTGTTGGCATGGTCCTCGCCAACGCCTTCCTTGAGCACGGCGCCGAAGGCTTCCCAGAATTTGGCGTACTTTTCCTTGTCAGCTGCTTCCTCGCTATTGGCCAGGCCTTCCAGCATCGACAACACCTTGCGCGTACAGCCGCTGCGGATATTGTCTATATCCTTGCTCTGCTGGAGAATCTCGCGCGAAACGTTGAGCGGCAGATCGGCCGAATCAACTACCCCGCGCACGAAACGCAGGTACAGCGGCATCAATTGCTCGGCGTCGTCCATGATGAAGACGCGGCGGACATAGAGCTTGATGCCGTGGCGGGCGTTGCGATCCCACATATCGAACGGGGCGCGTGCCGGGATATAGAGCAGTTGTGTGTATTCCTGCTTGCCTTCGACGCGGGCATGCGTCCAGCACAACGGATCTTCGAAGTCATGGGCGACGTGCTTGTAGAACTCGGCATATTGCTCGTCGGTGATATCCGACTTGCTGCGCACCCACAGCGCGTTGGCCTGGTTGACGGTCTCGTCTTCTTCGGTCAAGACCTGTTCGCCGTCCTTCCATTCCTCCTTCTTCATGATGATCGGAAGAGTGATATGGTCGGAATACTTGCGAATGATGGACTTGAGTTTCCAGCCATTCAGGAAATCATCTTCGCCATCGCGCAGATGCAGAATGACATCGGTACCGCGCCCGGCCTTTTCGACCATTTCGACGGTATATTCGCCCTCACCGGCCGACTCCCAACGCACCGCCTGATTCGCCTCGACCCCGGCACGGCGGGAAATCACCGTCACCTTGTCGGCAACGATAAACGACGAGTAGAAGCCGACGCCAAACTGGCCGATCAGATGGGCATCTTTGGCCTGGTCGCCGGTCAGGGCCGAAAAGAATTCCTTGGTACCCGATTTGGCAATTGTCCCGAGATGGGCGACGGCCTCATCGCGGCTGAGACCGATACCGTTGTCGGAAATAGTCACGGTACGGGCAGCCTTGTCGAAGGCAACCCGGATTTTCAACTCCGAGTCGTCACCGTAAAGTGCTGCATTGTTCAGCGCCTCGAAGCGTAGCTTGTCACAGGCATCGGAAGCATTTGATATCAGTTCGCGCAGGAAGATTTCCTTGTTGCTGTACAAGGAATGGATCATCAGGTGCAGCAGTTGCTTGACTTCCGTCTGGAAGCCGAGCGTTTCGCGGTTTGCAGTTGCGGACTCGGACATGCGTGAGACTCCCATCATTCAAAATGAAACGTAGGATCGAATGTGGGGCCTCGCCCGTCGAATTCAAGAGCAGAAAGAGAGCAAATACATTTAAAGATCAGCGAAAAACCAACCGCCCGATAGCCGCCCCAGATTTTATTTTATTTTGTAATGTAAAAAGCCCGTTACTGTGTGGTAACGGGCTTTTTGTATGGGTGTCTGGCGTTGACCTACTTTCGCGAGCGGAAGCTCACTATCATTGGCGCGATGCT
>CAMKYP010000359.1 GCA_946477505.1 uncultured Dechloromonas sp.
ACGAGATGCAGCGTAGTCTCGTGGGCTCGGAGATGTGTATAAGAGACAGGCCTTGGGTGGGCCACCGTCTGCGCCTGGCCCCATGCCGGACATGCCGCCCGCCTGCTTCGCACCGGCCTCGCCCTTCTTGTCCGCGGCATCGGCCGGCTTGAAGCGCAGCGCCGAGTTCGGCACCAGCAGCACGCCTTCGCGCTTCTGCACGCCGATATTCACATAGGCCGTCATGCCCGGCAGCAATTGCTGGTCGGGGTTGGCGACGTTGATGCGCACGTTGTAGGTCACGACGTTCTGCGTATTGGTCGGATTCAGCCGGATCTGCTGGACATCGCCGACGAAGCTTCGGTTCGGGAAGGCATCGACGGTAAAGCGCGCCTTCTGGCCTTCCTTGATGTTGCCGATATCGGCTTCGGCGAAACTGGTGTCGATGCGCATCTCCGACAGATCCTGCGCGATCTTGATCAGGGTCGGCGTCTGGAAGCTGGCCGCCACGGTCTGGCCGATATCGACGACACGATCGATCACCACGCCATCTACCGGCGAACGGATCACCGTGAAATTGACGTTGGCCCGGTCGCGCTCGTTCTGCGCCTTGGCCAGCGCCAACTGGGCGCGCGCCGACTTGAGCGCCTGCTGCGCCTGATCGTATTCCTGCTTGGAAATGTATTCCTGGGCGAACAGCTGCTTCAGCCGTGCCTCGTTGGCCTGGGCCAGGTCGAGCGTTGCCTGGGCGTTGACCACGCTGGCCGCGCTCTGCCGCTCGCTGGCCGCCACCAGCGCGTCATCGAGTTCGAGCAGGGCCTGGCCCTTCTTCACCTTGTCGTTGAAATCGACGAACAGCTTGCGCACGGTGCCGGACACCTGCGTACCAACGCTGATCAGCACCACCGGGTTGAGCGTGCCGTTGGCGGAAACCGTCTGGGTGACATCGCCTTTTTCGATACTTGCCAGCTTGTAGCGCTTTTCCGGGTCCTGCGCCTCGCGCTGTTTGGCATACCAGATGCCGCCACCGGCCAGCGCCGCAATGACGGCAACGCCGATCAGGGTTTTGCCGAGATGTTTCATGGTCTTCCTTCCGCCGCCGGTTGCAGCAGCGTGTAATCGAGCGCCCCGACAGACTGGGCCAGCGTGGCGCGATAGACGTTCCAGTCGAGTTGCGCCTGGATGCGTTGCAGGCGTGCGCTGGCCAGGGCCGACTGGGCAGCCAGCACGTCGAGGATGGTGCCGACGCCGGCCTTGTAGCGCCCGAGCGCGACGCGCTCCGACTGCTCGGCGCTGGCCACCAGATCGGCCGTCGTCTGCAGGCTCTGCGTTGCCGTTGTCAGGCTCTGGTAGGCCTTCCACACATCGAGCGCGACCTGGTTGCGGATGCGGTCGCGCTGGGCTTCGCGGACATCCACCTGGGCGGCGGCGGAACGCACGCGGTAGGTGGTGTCGAAGCCGGAAAAGATCGGCACGTTGAGCGTCAGCCCGAGGCTGCCGCCCTGCTGGGTGACGCCTGCCGACTCCTGCCAGGTCGGCCCTGCGCCAAGGGAAATGGTCGGCCGCCCCTGTGCCCGCGCCAGGTCGACGCTGGCCTGCGCCGCCCTGAGCTGCGCCTCGGCCGCCTTGAGGTCAGGACGCCGCCCCTGGGCCTCGGCGATCAGGGCATCGACTTCCTTCTGGAAGCTCACGCCGGCCGGCAAGGTCGGTGGCTCGGCGAGCGCGATGGACTGCTGCGCGCCGAAACCAAGAGCATTGGCCAGGGCGCCCAGCGCATTGCGGGCGTCGCCCTCGGCCTTGATGCGATTCAAGGTTGCCTGCGACAGCGCGGTCTGCGCCTGCAGCCGGTCGGCCGGCGTGGCGACGCCGACGCTGTAGCGCGCCTCCGCCGCCTGGTAGCTTTCGCGGGCGGAGCGCTCGGCCTGCAGCGCCGATGTCACGGCAGCCCGCGTGGCCTGCGCGGAATAGTAGGTCTGCAGGGCGTTCAGGAAGAGTGTCTGCACCGTCGCATCCTGCGTTGCCGCCGCTGCAGCCAGCAATTGCCCGGCATTCTCGACATTGGCCGAGCGCTGGCCAAAATCGTAGAGCAGCCACGACAGCGTCACCGCTGCGGCATCGCGGGTATAGGCCGTGTTCCGGTACTCGAAGCGTGTTGTCGACGCCGTTCCGGACAAGGTCGGCAACCAGCCCGCCCGGGCGACGCCGAGCAGCGCCGCCTGCGCCCTGGCCGACGCCCACACTTCACGGGTTTGCGGGTGGTTGCACAGCATCAGGTCCACCGCATCGACGGCGGTCAGCGGGGTGCTTGGCAGGGCCGTCGCGCAAGGCGCCTCGCCGACCCGCGCCATCAAGCGCGCCGACGGCTTCAGCGGCAGCTGCCCGGCCGTGTCCAGCGGGTCGTCCAGACCGCCTGCCCGCGCGGACAGCGCGGCCACGGCAAGAAGCAGAAACGTTCCGAAATTTCGCATGGCCGGCAGTTTAGCCTCGACGCCGATAAAGAGTTGTTACTGATTGTTTATAAAACGCTCTCCGGCACGCGATCAGGGTGCGCAAGCACGCAAATCAATCCTTGCCGAGCACGGCGCGCAAGGCCTCGGCCTCCAGCACCTGCGTATCGACATGACTGGGGCGGGCAAAGTGGATTTCCTCGACTTCGCCGGATATCGCGGCATCCGCGTCGTCCAACTTGACGTGCCCATCCCGGAAAGCAACCCACTGCGCGGCCTTCAGCTCCTGTTCACCGAGACCGACCGCCATGCCGTCCGGAACCTGCGCCCCGAGCTCGACCAGGGTGCGCACGACCTCCTTGTGCTTGCCCCGGACAGCCATCGCCAGCGGCGCCGTCACCGCCGCGTTGTCGGCGGCATTGACCTGCGCGCCGCGCGCCACCAGGGCACGCACGATCTCCACATGCCCCAGGAAGCAGGCCATGCCGAGCATGAACCCGGGCTGCCCCTCGTCGTCGATGGCGGCTCCGGCATCGAGCGCTGCCTGCACATCTTTGAGACGACCGGCGCGAATGGCTTTCAGCAGTTCCATCGGGAGCATGATTTCCAAAACATTAATATGTGCGTAGTTTAACACCGTGATTTTCAGCCGAATCGTCCAGTCAATACTGGTAAAATGCCGGGTTATGCTCTATTCACTCATCCGCAAATTCTTCTTCTCCCTCGACGCCGAAACCGCGCACGGTATCGGCATGATGGGCATTGATCGCGCCGCCTGTCTGATGGCCAAGCCGGTCACACCTTGTCCGGTCGAGGTCATGGGCCTGAAGTTCCCGAATCCGGTTGGCCTCGCCGCCGGTCTGGACAAGAACGGCGACCACATCGACGGCCTGGCCCGGCTCGGTTTCGGCTTCATCGAGATCGGCACCATCACGCCGCGCCCGCAGGATGGCAATCCGAAGCCGCGCCTGTTCCGTATCCCGGAAGCGCAGGGCATCATCAACCGCATGGGTTTCAACAATGCCGGTGTCGACAAGCTGCTGGAAAACGTCCGCGCCGCCGAGTTCCCGAAAAAAGGCGGCATTCTCGGCATCAACATCGGCAAGAACGCCACGACGCCTATCGAAAAGGCCGCCGACGACTACCTGATCTGCCTGGACAAGGTCTATAACGACGCCAGCTACGTCACGGTCAATATCTCGTCGCCGAACACCAAGAACCTGCGCGAATTGCAGAAGGACGAAGCACTCGACGACCTGCTGTCGCAGCTCAAGGCCCGCCAGCTGCAACTGGCCGACCAGCATGGCAAGTATGTGCCGATGGCGCTCAAGATCGCCCCCGATCTCGACGACGAGCAGATCACCGCCATCGCCGACGCGCTGCGCCGCCACCGTTTCGACGCCGTCATCGCCACCAACACCACGCTGTCGCGCGAAGGCGTCGAGGGTCTGACCAACGCCGCCGAGACCGGCGGTCTGTCCGGTGCCCCGGTCTTCCGCAAATCGACCGATGTCCTGAAGAAGCTGTCCACGGCCCTGGCCGGCGAACTGCCGATCATCGGCGTCGGCGGCATCCTGGGCGGCGAGGATGCGGCCGAAAAGATCAAGGCCGGCGCGTCGCTGGTCCAGTTCTACAGCGGTTTCATCTATCGCGGCCCAGAGCTGGTCAGCGAGGTGGCAGACACGCTCGCTATCATGCTGCGCAAGAAAAACGCATAAGGCCATAAGGGGCGCGCGGTTGTTTGCAGTGCAGCAAAATTCGATAATACGCGCCTCACGCTTGCCTAGATCATGAGCCACTATCTCTTCATTCTCGTCGGCGCGGTGTTGGTCAACAACGTCGTGCTGGTGAAGATTCTCGGTCTTTGTCCCTTCATGGGCGTTTCCAAGAAGCTGGAAACCGCCTACGGCATGGGCGCCGCGACGACCTTCGTGCTGACCATGGCGACCGGCGCCAGCTACATCATCGACCATTACCTGTTGATGCCGTTCGGGCTGGAATACCTGCG
>CAMKYP010000360.1 GCA_946477505.1 uncultured Dechloromonas sp.
TCGTCGGCAGCGTCAGATGTGTATAAGAGACAGGTGCTGGTCAAGGGCGGCGGGCCGCTCGAGAACCTGGGCACGCTGACTTCGATCGCCTTCGACAAGACCGGCACATTGACCGAAGGCAAGCCGCGGCTGACGGATGTGGTGGCGATGCCCGGGGTTAGCGAAGACGAGTTGCTGGCCCTGGCCCAGGCGGTCGAACAGGGCAGCGACCATCCGCTGGCTTCAGCCGTCGTCACCGGTGCCGCGGAGCGGCTGGGCGGACGGGTCGCACTGCCTGCTGTGTCCGACGTCAAAAGCATTACCGGCCGCGGTGTGCAGGCGCAGGTCGCAGGCGAGACGGCGGTGATCGGGAAGCCGGTGCTATTCTCCGAACTGCCCGATTCGACGCTGCCGCCCGAGGTGGCAGCGGCCAATGACAAGCTGGTTGCCGCGGGCCGCACGACGATGGTGGTGCGTCATGGACAGCGGTTCCTGGGCGTCATCGCCGTGATGGATACGCCACGGCCGGAGGCCGCGCGGGTGATGGCCGAACTGCGCGAGCTCGGCATCGAGCGACTGATCATGATTTCTGGCGACAACCAGCAAGTGGCCGAGGCGGTGGCCAAGAGTGTGGGCCTGACCGAGGCGCGCGGCGATCTGATGCCCGAGCACAAAGTCGATGCGATCAAGGCGCTGCGTGACCAGCACGGCAAGGTCGCGATGGTCGGCGACGGCGTCAACGACGCGCCGGCAATGGCCAACTCGACAGTGGGCATCGCGATGGGTGCGGCGGGCTCGGATGTCGCGCTGGAAACCGCCGACGTCGCGCTGATGGCCGACGACCTGGCGCAATTGCCTTTCGCTGTCGGCCTGTCGCGCAGCACCAGCCGTATCATCAAGCAGAACCTCTATGTGAGCCTGGGTGTCGTCGCGGTGCTGATCCCGGCCACGATCTTCGGCCTGAACATCGGCACCGCGGTGCTGTTCCACGAAGGCTCGACGCTGATCGTCGTGGCCAACGCGTTGCGACTGCTGGCCTACAAGACGGCTGAGCGGGCGGCCGCTGGTGCGGTGCCGAGTGCGGCTGCCGCTTGACAGCAGACCGCACACCGAATCCCTGAGTCAACTTGTCCGAGCCGATGCAGACTTTCAAGAAACATAAATTAACGTGTTGATTATCTAGAAAGCCGTGCCGATCAAGGCCTTGCGCTGGACGTGTGACTTGGCGGTGTCAAAGCCGGGTAAAATACGTGTCGGCATTTATTCATTTCATCAGGCGATTCAGCAATGGAAATTACCGTTTTAGATGCTGTGGAACAGGCCAACCAGATGCAGGCCAGCGAACGCAGTGTGGCGCGCCTGAATATGCTAGTGGCGATCACCGTCGCTTTCCTCGCCACCTTCATGGGGATTTGCAAGGTCAAGGACGATAATATCGTTCAGGGAATGCAGCAGGCGCAGGCCAACAAGCTGGACCGCTGGGCGTTTTATCAGGCACGCAATATTCGCGAAGAAATCGCCCAAGCCGCTGTCGTTCAGCTGAGACTGGCTGCGGCAGGAAAAGCGCCACCGGAACAAGCGGCCTATATCGATGCCATCCAGACATACGAGAAACTGGCGGCAGAGCAAAACAAGAAAAAAGAAGAATTGCGCATCAAGGCCGAACAGGATCAGAAGGATTATGACTCAGGCAATTATCGCGATGATCAATTTGATCTTTCTGATGCCTTGCTGGCAATTGCGATTGCATTACTGGCGGTGACGGCGCTGACCCATCAGCGCTGGCTCTACTTTGTCGCGCTGATCCCGACGGGATTTGGCGCCGTAATGGGGTTGGCAGGTTTACTCGGTTGGGCGATTCACCCCGCAGGCCTGATACGCCTTCTATCTCGATGTTTATCAGTTGGCTGCGAAAAAATATTCGCGGAGGCTCCGAGTCGCTCGTGCATAGTCGTAGATTGGGCAAGGTTCAACTTGAAATGTTGCAAATTCCTCGTATGAGAGCTTGGATATCCAAGCAGCAGATCTTCATTCGAAGCCTGGCGTGGCTCGCGCTGGTGCTCGGGCTGAAGCTCGTCGTTCACTTGCTTGGTTGGGAGATGCTGGTCTTGAGCCCCCTACACGCCACCGCGGTCGCAGGTGGCTTCTTCATCCTCGGGTTCATCCTGTCGGCCACCATCGCAGACTACAAGGAAAGCGAGCGGCTTCCCGCGGAATTCACGGCTATCGTCGAGAATATGTACGAGGACGTGCTCTTGATCAGTCGCCGCTACCCGTTGGACATTGAGGGGTTCCGCGAAGGACTGCTCGCGGCGCTGAACAGCTTGCGCGACGATGTAGTGTCGGGCAACAGGGAGACCCACCATCACGTGTTTGCGCTGGGGGAGTTCTTCGCGCAGATGGAGAAGGCCGAAGTGCCGCCCAACTACATTGTCAAGCTGAAGCAGGAGCAAGCGCAACTGGTTCGGAATCTGTTCCGCGTCAACTACATCCAGTCGATCCGCTTCATCCCGTCGGCGTTCTTTCTGGCGAAGTCAGTGCTGCTCGGCACCATCGGTCTTCTGCTTCTGACGGCCCTTGAGCCATTCTCGACCTCCTTCGTCGCCATAGGACTGATCGCATTTGTCTTCATTTACATCTTGAGGCTTATTGAGGTAATCAGCACGCCTTTCCACCCCAAAGGGAGTACGCAAGACGACATCAGCCTGTTCCAGGTTGAGCGGACTGCCGAGCACCTAAAGCGGCGCACGGGCAATGCAGAAAATGGCCACTAGCTCGTCGCGAATCTCTCCTCGTGCCTTGGAAGTTGGCCAAAGGGACCTGCAGTAAGAATCGCAGTGTAAAAATGTACGTGATTAGCGAGCGATCTCTGCCCGTATGATTCATCAAATCTCAACCCACGCGGAGTTCTGCTGCCGGGGATTTTCACGTCTGATGCTCAAGCGTGACAAGGGTTTCCCGGCGATCTTATTCATTTACGAAGGAATCCTTACGCCTACCCCAGAAGGAAGAACATGATCGATGAGCCTCAAGTAACGACTCCAGCAACTCGTCTGCCTGACAGCAAACCCTCCGGTACGGCAGCGGGGCGCCACCGGCAGAACCTCATCTGGGCGCTGGCACTGACTTCGGCCTTCATGGCCATCGAGGTTGTCGGCGGCCTGTGGACCGGCAGCCTGGCCCTGCTGGCCGACGCCGCACACATGCTGACCGATGCCGGCGGGCTGGCGCTGGCGCTGCTGGCGATCCGCTTCTCGGAGCGCCCACGCACGCCACAGAAGACTTACGGCTATGTGCGGATGGAAGTGCTGTCCGCGCTCACCAATGCCGTCGTGCTGCTGCTGTTGACGGTCTACATCTTCTACGAGGCCTACCAGCGTTACCTCAATCCACCCGAGATTCTGGGTGTGCCGATGCTGGCGGTGGCCGCAGCCGGCTTGGTGGTCAACCTCATCAGCATGAAGCTGCTGGCGGCCGGCTCGAAGGAAAGCCTCAACGTGAAGGGCGCTTACTTCGAGGTGCTGGGCGACATGCTGGGTTCGCTGGGCGTGCTGGTCGCCGCCGGCATCATCATCTTCACCGGCTGGAAGCTTGCCGACCCGCTGATCGGCGCCGGCATCGGGCTGCTCATCCTGCCGCGCACCTGGACCCTGCTCAAGCAGGCGATCCACATCCTGATGGAAGGCACACCGCCCGAAGTCGACGTCGCGCTGCTTGAGCGCACGCTGCTCGCAATCCCCGGAGTGACTGCGGTGCGCGACCTGCATGTGTGGACCATCACTTCCGGCCTGGACTCGATGAGCTGCCACCTTGTCGTCGATGGCGGCGCGGACGCCAAGACCGTGCTCGCCGCGGCGCGCGGGGCCATGGCCACCCGGTTCGCTCTGTCACACACGACGATCGAGATCGAGGATGCCGACAGCGCCGCGGCCGAGGGCGCTCGCGCTGTGTAGTCCGGCGAACATGGCGCAAGCCCCACGCGCAGCCGTCTTGTGCAACGAGATGCCCAGCCTGGAGAGGACCCACGTCTTGCCATCCCCTGCGTCGAGTCGGTCTCCGTCGTCCGGGTGCAGGTGTTGCTCTCGATGCGGAACTCGAAATTCTCCCTCAGCCCCATTCTAAGCAGCGTGGGCAGGAACAGCGTCCGGGACTGCGCGCCATTGCTGCTGCGGTATTCCCGGTGCAGCCCGGTCTCCACCTGAATGCGGCCAGCCCCGACGACGTTGCTGCCGTCGGCGATGCCGGGACGGTCAGGGTTTTGATGTAGTCGTCCAACGGCTGCGCTGCAGCAGCCGCTGCGGCCAGTTGCGGAGTGATGCCCCAGGCCAGCGCCCGCAGGCATCGACGAGGCCGCGTCGGGAAGGGCAAGCTGGGACGAACCCTGCCGGCTACGACTTGAGCCACTCGACGAGTTCGGGGCCCAGCAGGGTGGCGTTGAGTTCCTCGTCCGACT
>CAMKYP010000361.1 GCA_946477505.1 uncultured Dechloromonas sp.
TTCGTCATCCAGGGGGCGCTCGTCGGCTTCATCGGATTGGGCCTTGGGATCGCCGGTGGTGTGGCGCTGGCGCTGAATATCGACGTGGTGGTGCCCTTCATCGAGCGCCTGCTCGGTGTGCATTTCCTGTCCAAGGAGGTCTATTACATTTCCGACCTGCCATCCGACTTGCAGTGGGGCGATGTCTGGGGGGTCACGCTAATCGCCTTCGTACTCGCCCTGCTGGCGACTTTGTACCCCAGCTGGCGGGCTTCCCGCGTCAATCCGGCGGAGGCCCTGCGCTATGAGTGATCCCGTTTTGATTGCCCGCAGTGTTACCAAAGTATTTCGCGGCGGCGGGCTGGAAGTGCCTGTTCTCTCTGCCATCGACCTCCGCGTGATGCCGGGCGAGACCGTCGCCATCGTTGGCGCATCCGGCTCCGGCAAGAGCACCTTGCTGCATCTGCTCGGCGGCCTGGACCGGCCGACAGCGGGCGACGTGTCCCTGATGGGCCGGGAATTCTCGTCGCTCAACGAGGTGCAGCGCGGCGACTGGCGCAACCGGCACCTCGGCTTCGTGTATCAGTTTCATCACCTGTTGCCGGAGTTTTCGGCACTGGAAAACGTCGCCATGCCTTTGCTCATTCGTCGTGAGAAGCGTGCGGCTGCGCTGGAGAAGGCTGCCGAAACCCTGGCTGCCGTCGGGCTTGGTCACCGCCTGGAACACCGGCCGGGCGAGCTTTCGGGCGGTGAACGCCAGCGGGCGGCGATCGCCCGGGCGCTGGTCAGCCGGCCTTCGTGCTTGCTGGCCGATGAACCAACCGGCAATCTGGATAGTCATACGGCATCAGTTGTGTTCGGGTTGCTGATCGAGCGGGTTCGCCTGCAAAAGTCGAGCCTGATACTGGTCACCCATGACTTGCAACTGGCCGCCAAGGCGGATCGTGTCTTGCGATTGAACGATGGAATTTTGGATACATAGTTACAACTCTTCTAAAATATGCCATAATCGCATCAATTTATTAAAATTGACTGCCTTGGCTATCCGTTGAGGAGGATGGAAATGCAAGCCCTTTTTTCGCCAGCCCTTGGATTGATGAACAAGCTTCGTTATCGCAGCAAGTTCATGTTGCTTGGCACCGCGGTGGCGGTTGTTGTCGCCGTGTTGCTCTACTCGGTATTTTCATCCCTCAACCGGGATATCGTGACCGCTCGTCACGAACTCGAAGGCTTGCAGATGATCAAGCCCTTGAACCGAATGACGCAGCTGGCGCAGCAACACCGTGGTTTGTCGTCGGGCGTCCTGAACGGCAACGAGGCGATGAAGGACAAACGGGCAGCCAAGGAAAAAGAAGTCGTCGAAGCGCTGGCGCTCGTCGATGCCGCGCTGTCGCCCGCATTGCGCGAGAGCCAGGCCTGGAAGGCGATTCGGCAGGATTGGGAGGACATCCGTTCGCAAGGCTTGACCTGGGCGGCAGCGGATAACATCAAGCGCCATTCGCAAATGGTGGCCAAGATGCTGCGCTTCATGGTCGATATTGCCGACGACACCGAAATGACCCTCGATCCGGTGATGGATACCTACTATTTCATGGATACCATCGTCTCCAAGATGCCGGCTGTTCTGGAACTGCTGGGCGTGACGCGGGCCCGCGGTACCGGCGTGCTGACCAAGAAGGAGCTGACGCCGCAGATGCGCGTCGATATTGCCTCGCAACTCGCTCAGATGTCGGGAACGCTGCAGGCGCAGAATGCCAATGTCGAGAAAGTTCTGCGTTATGCGCCGGCCTTGCAGAGTGCCCTGGCCGCGCCTGCCAAGGATTTTTCCGACGGGGCGGAGCGGGTTTTTGCCGTGGTGCGCGCGGACATTCTGGGCGAAAAGTTCGAGATGCCGGCGCAGGCCTATTTCGATCAGGTCACTCAAGTCATCGATCTGGGCTACAAGGTGATGTACGACACGCTGATCCCGCAATTCGAGCTGCAACTTCAGAAGCGTATCGATGAGGCGAAGGGGGTGATCAACTTCAATTTCGGCCTTGCCATCCTGGTGGTGCTGATCGTCGTGTATCTGGCCATCGGAACCTATTTCTCGGTCATTAACAGTGTCCATAACTTTTCGCGTGGCGCACGGCGTCTTGCCGATGGCGACCTGACCGTCGACTTCGATAATCATGGTGCTGATGAACTGCATTCAGCCAGCAAGGATTTCAACGATATGGCTGCTTCGTTCCGTACCCTGCTGGGTGGGGTTAAGGGCGACGTTCAGCGGATCAACGAGGCCTCTGAGCAGGTCGCATCGTCAAGCCAGCAAGTTTCCGCCAGCAGTTCGGCACAGAGCGATTCCGCATCAAGCATGGCCGCGGCCGTCGAGGAAACGACAGTAGGCATCGACCACATTGCCAAGAATGCCCAGAATGCCCAGGAATTTTCGCGTCGTTCCGACGAAGTGGCGGCAGAAGGCGGCCGGATCGTGAATGCAGTGGTCAACGAAATCCAGGCCATCGCCCAGACGGTCAACCAGTCGGCGGCGGCGGTCGAGGCGCTGGGGCAGCAGTCGGGTCAGATTTCCGCCATTGTCGATACCATCAAGGACATCGCCGATCAGACCAACCTGCTGGCGCTCAATGCGGCCATCGAGGCTGCGCGTGCCGGCGAATCCGGCCGCGGGTTTGCCGTCGTTGCCGACGAAGTACGCAAGCTGGCCGAGCGGACTGCCAAGTCGACGCAGGAAATTTCGGGCATGATCGGTGCCATCCAGTCCGGTACGGCGACGGCCGTGTCGAGCATGAAGGAAGGCGTCGGGCGTGTCGCCGCCGGCGTGCATCAGGCGGAACTGGCGGGTGATGCGATCAGTCAGGTGCAGTTGCAGTCGCGCCAGGTTCTGGAGGCCGTCTCGGAGATTTCGATCGCCCTGCGCGAACAGACCGCGGCAAGTACCGAAATTGCCCAGAGTGTCGAACGGATTGCCCAGATGGCCGAGGAAAACAACGTGGCTGTTGCCGGCAACGCCCAAACCGCGGAGACGCTGCGCAAACTGGCTCATGGGCTGACCAGCGCAATCGCCCGTTTCAAGACCTGATCGTCTTACGCCGCCGCCAGGCGGCGATCAACCATACCCGCCACGCTGCCTGCGTGGCGAAATACCCCGCCACCGCCAGCCCGCAGGCCAGCAGGAGCAGGCCGATGCCAAGCGGCTTGGCGGCAGCCAGCATCCACTCTTGCATGGCTGCGGTCCAGCCGATGAAATTTGTCGCGTCGAAATGGGGTGGAGCCACGAACCCGTTGCTTTCCCCGATGGTCGCCCGGCCGATCTGATACGCCACCAGGTAAAGCGGCACGATGGTGAATGGATTGGTGTACAGCGTGACCAGCAGGGCGAGCGGCAAGTTAACCCGAAAGACCAGGGCGCATACCGCCGCGCCGATCATCTGCAGCGGCCCGGGAATCAGGCCGCAGAACAACCCGGCGGCGACTGCGCCAGCCGCCGAATGGCGATTCAGGTGCCACAGTCGCGGGTGCAGCAGCGACGAAGCGAAAGGCCGCAACCAGGGGTTGTTGCGGATTGTTTCGTGGTTCGGGAGGTATTTTTTCAGATAGCGGCGCATGGCTTCATTATCCCGGATAAGCCGGCCTGACAGTATCGGCTGCTGCGCTCCATCGGTTGGTGCTCGGGGTATGACTGGCGAATAATCCGGGTTTCCCCGAATATTGCGCCATGCGCCTGAACATTCTCGCCTTTGCCGCCGGTATTCTCTGCCTCCAGTTGCAGCCGACGCTGCCGGCATGGGCGCCGTGGCTGGCGCTCGGGCTACTGTTGGTGCTGCCCGGTCTGTTCTGGCGAAACCGACCCTTGCGGATACTGGCTATCGCCGGTTGCATTGCCATCGGCTTTTCCTGGGCGGCTTGGCGGGCCGAAACGCGTCTCGCCGATCGGCTGGGGGCGGAATGGGAAGGGCGCGATATCGAACTGGTTGGCGTCGTTGCCGGATTGCCGCAGGAGTTCGCGGGCGGCACGCGCTTCGAGTTCGATGTTTCCCGCGTTCAGGGTGGCGCGATGGTTCCGGGAAGGATCATGTTGTCCTGGTATCAGGGGAGGCGCGAGGGTGAGGCGAGTGCGCCGCCGGCCTTGCGTGCCGGCGAACGCTGGCAGTTCACCGTGCGTCTCAAACGTCCGCACGGCAACGCCAATCCCGGCGTGTTCGACTATGAGGCCTGGCTGCTCGAACGAAATATTCGCGCCACCGGTTATGTCCGCGCCAATCCGCCGCAGCGCCTGGGTGACATGGTGTGGTTGCCCGGCTATGTCGTCGAGCGTTTTCGTCAGCGTGTGCGCGATTCGTTCGGGCGCATGCTTCCCGAGGCGGAATACCCCTTCGCGGGCGTTCTGGTCGCCTTGGCCATCGGTGATCAGAAGGCCATCCAGGGCGATTTGTGGACGA
>CAMKYP010000362.1 GCA_946477505.1 uncultured Dechloromonas sp.
TACGCCATCGCCCGGACACCATCAAGTACCTGATTGTGCAATGGCATGAAAGCATCGGCGTTTCGCTTCTCAATGCCCTGGGTTTGCCGGAAGAAATCGTCGAGGCGACGATAGACCATGACCACCTGCGTAACCAACCATCGACCATCCGCACGCTGTCGGACGTCATCTATGTCGCCAATATGCTGAGCGGCGGACATATCGAATGGGTGATGCAAGATCAATCAGGAACATCGGACGCCATCACCCAGCTGGAACAACAGTACTGCCACCTCCGGCCGGCAATCGACGCCCTGGCCACCGAACTGCGCGGCAGCCTCAAATAAACGGGGCTCAGCCCTTTCGCCCGTGACCGGTCTTGACCTGGGTCGACGCCAAGATACCGCGCAGGATGTTGATTTCGTCGCGCTCCAGCCGGGCACGCCCGAACAAACGACGCAGCTTGGGCAACAGCCTGCCCGGCTGCTCCGGGTTGAAGAACCCGGTATCGGTCATGACGCGCTCGAGGTGCGCGTACAAGCCTTCGATCTCGTCGTTGGTCGCCGCCGGCGAAGCAAACGGCGTCGCAACCTGGGCGCTCACGGGCGGCTTCTCACCGAAAGCGGCCATGCGGCATTCGTAACACAACACCTGAACGGCCGACCCCAGGTTCAACGAACTGAAGCCCGGGTTGGTCGGGATCGTGACGGCCGCCTGGCAATGCAGGATTTCCTCGTTGGACAGGCCGACCGTCTCGTTGCCGAAGACCAGCGCCACATCGCCCTCCGCAGCCTCGGCCAGCAAACGCCCCACGGTTTCCCGAGGCGCGCCCAGCACGGGGCCGATATCGCGTTGACGCGCCGAAAGCGCAACGGCAAACGACGCACCAGCCAAGGCTTCGCCCAGCGACGAAAGCACGTTCGCTGCCGCCAGTACGTCGATTGCTCCGGTCGCCCGCGTATCCGCCTCGGGATCGGGAAATTGCTTCGGCTCGACCAGATAGAGGCGCGACAGCCCCATGGTTTTCATCGCCCGCGCTGCCGCGCCGATATTTCCGGGATGACTGGGGCGACAAAGCACGACTCTGATGCGGGAAAGCAGGACTTCCGGGTTCATGGTGTAAAATTCGTTCTTTCAAAATATTTCGGGTAGCCTCGGCTGCCCGTTAGCTCTTTAAGCCCATGCATCCAGCCCTGAATATCGCCATCAAGGCGGCGCGTCGCGCCGGCCAGATCATCAATCGCGCGTCGAACGACATCGACCTGCTCAAGGTCGCCTCGAAGCAGCCCAACGACTTTGTGACCGAAGTCGACAAAGCCGCCGAGAAAGCCATCATCGAAACACTGCAGGAGGCATACCCAGGGTACGGCATTCTAGCAGAGGAGTCCGGCATCACCGCAGGCCAGGACTCCGAGTATCAATGGATCATCGACCCGCTCGACGGGACGACCAACTTCATCCACGGCATGCCGCAATATGCGGTCTCCATCGCCCTCGCCAAGTCCGGCATCGTCGAACAAGCCGTCGTTTTCGACCCGAATCGCAACGAACTGTTTACCGCCAGCAAGGGCGCCGGCGCCTTCCTCAACGAACGGCGCATCCGCGTATCCCGTCGCACTCGCCTCGGCGAGGCACTGATCGGCACCGGCTTCCCCTACCGCATGTTCGACAAGATCGATCTCTACCTGGCCATCTTCAAGGAACTGGCCGAGAAGACCGCCGGCCAGCGCCGCCCCGGTGCCGCCTCGCTCGACCTCGCCTATGTCGCCTGCGGCCGTTACGACGGCTTCTGGGAATTCGGCCTCTCCCCCTGGGATATGGCGGCAGGCGCCCTGCTCATCTCGGAAGCTGGCGGCCTGGTCAGCGACTTGCGCGGTGATGCCAACTATCTCGAAACCGGCAACCTGATCGCCGGCACCCCCAAGGTATTTGCCCCCTTGCTGAAACTGATCGACGGACACCTTCCCGAAACGGTTCGCGGCTAAACCGAGTCCGCACAAAACAAAAAAAGCGCCTGACGGCGCTTTTTTTGCTTCGACACCCAAGTTCGGGCGCAGCCGCCAATTCGAGTAACGCGAAGGCTAATCCAAATCATCATCCTCATCAGAGGCCTGCAACCACCACAACAAATCACCTGCCTGCAGGGGCATGGGAACCATCTGATTCCGCCGCCACTGAAATACCGGCCCATAGAGAACGTATCGGGCCATGACATCACCTTTCGACGTCACACCGAAAAACGGCCACCCCGACTGGATGAAATCCCTGATCTGCCTATCGGTCATCACGCATCACAGGACCCCGTTCAACAACCATCACGCGCCCTGGCCAAAACATCTGCCGCCTCGTCAAATTGACTCGATTGGCCGGCGTGCCCCTGGGAAAACGAACCAAAGTAGCTCGCAAATTCCTCGTCGGAAAGCGCCGCATCCTCGGCATACGAAAGGCGACGCTCGGCACGCCGACGCCGCTCAAAACCCCCACCGGGGGGACCAATATCCCTCACCCGACGATCAACACGTGCTCTGCGCTCCATGTCCTTAACACCCATACGTCGTGACACGACTCGACCTTAGCGCCCAACCATGACAAATGCAAGCAACATCTCCCTCTCCAGAGGCTATCTATCGGCAGAGATAGCGCTTGTTTCTCATTTCGTCACTCATTTTCAACCTTGCGCCAACCGCGACGTTCCATGCATCCATGGATGCGGCGGACACTGGCGTTGGTTACCGTGCCATCAATCGCCTGATCAGTCTGGGATTTACAGAACCGGATATCGACCTCGTAATCCGCTTCCGATGCCCCCGGTCTTGACCAATGCCAAGCAGGCTGAAAAAGCGAGCATCCGGCCATAGCCAACAAAATGGTCATCAAGGCAACGGTTTTCATGAGATTTCCCGACGAAGTATTTTTCAGGAACGATACCAATAAAAAAGCGCCCCAGAGGGCGCTTTTCAAATAATCCTGGCGGAGAGGGCGGCCACTTCAAGCAAATCTCAGCGCATCTCCCCTACTCTGATCAGCCACGCTCTTGATCGCCAATCTCTAGTGTGGAGATTATCGACCAATCCAGTAGCACCTCACAACTAGCGCCAGACTTGATGGGGCAGGTGATGGATTGATGAACTACTCCTCTCATAACTGCCTCCACCCGCCGCCACCAATGTTTATTACCATTGCATATTCAAATACCAAACGAGTACGACATAGAAATTCTTTTGATTGTAGCCATCATCAGCCTCATCTTCCTCTGGCGGAAGAAATCGGTAGCCGACAAGGAAAATAGCGACCTATCTGCGACGCTACGACAGAGACGAGCAAATTAGCGGCCTTGAGCGTACTCTTGCCGAACTGCTCTCTGCCCACTTTCTTTACATCTCTCGGCTGAACGGCAGAATCTAGCCCAGCAACGCGTCTGGCTTTGCGCTCTCCAAAAACGAGTGAGCAGTGTTTGAGTGCTTTGATGCTTGAGCGGACAATGGGTGGCAAATAGATGGTCGTGCATAGCCAAAGAAAAAGAAAACACGGCGAGAATCAGGATTCGATCAGACCGCTGCGTACGGCGAGCAGCGTTAGCTCGGCAGCATTCTGCAGGTTCAGTTTTTGCTTGATGTGATAAAGATGGGTACCGACTGTACTCGGGCTCAGGCAGAACGCGGCGGCGACGTCATTGACCGAACTGCCTTCGGCTAACTTCAGAAAGACCACCAATTCCTTTTCAGTCAGCGCCTCGACCGGATTAGTTGAACCGGAAAGCTGAGCAAGTGCCACAACCTGCGCCAGTTCGGCGTCGAGGTAGCGGTGACCGCGTACCACTTCACCGACAGCGCGCAGAAATTCGTCCGGACTGGCCCGCTTGCACAGATAACCTCTTGCGCCAAGTTTGAGGGCACGTACCGGCACGATCTCATCATGGTGGGCCGATAGCATCAGCACCTTACCCTTTGCTTCCCACACCATCAGCCGTTCGAGCGCTGCAAGGCCGCCGATGCCGGGCATCGAAACGTCCATCACAACCACGTCGGGACTAGTTTCGGCGTACAAATAGACCGCACTTTCGCCACAGTCGGCTTCGCCAACAACCTCCGCGCCGCGCCCTTCGAGCAGCAAGCGAAAACCAAGGCGAACCACCGCATGATCGTCGACGAGCAGGACGCGAACCCCTTGCAGCGCATTGTTCAGCATAGAAATTCTTCCTCTACCGTCAGCGGCAAATCTACCCGCAGGCGGAAGCCGCCACCCACCGAACTATCAATTTCCTCCATATAGCCGCCAAGCAGCGCGACCCTTTCTCGCATGCCGATTAGCCCCAAGCCACAGCCGGCCTGTGTTGATGGACATCCATCTCTACCGCGACCATTATCGGCCAGCACTAGATGTGAAGAGTCAAGACGTTGTTATGTTTTGCTGAGAGGCGGGAC
>CAMKYP010000363.1 GCA_946477505.1 uncultured Dechloromonas sp.
TTGTTGTCCTTGATGACCAGCTTCTTGTACACGCCGCCGTAGGGGTCGTTGAGGACGATTTCCTCGGTGCCCTCGCCACCCATGTAGTCGCCGGCCGAGAAGAGGTCGATGCCGGTCACCTTGAGCTTGGTCGAGGTGACGGAGCCGGTATAGCGACCGATGCCGTAGCCGGCCAGGTGATTGGCGGCGACCTTGGCCTGCTCGAACAGCGGGGCTACCAGACCATAGGCGATGCCGCGGTGGCTGACGCATTCGCCAACGGCGTAAACCTTCGGATCGTAGGTCTGCATCGTGTCGTTAACGACGATGCCGCGGTTGCAGTAGATGCCGGAGGATTCGGCCAGCGCGTAGTTGGGGCGGATGCCGGCGGCCATGACGACGAGGTCGGCCGGAATCTGCATGCCGCCCTTGAAGCGAATCGCCGCGACACGGCCGGACTCGCCCTGGATCAGCGCTTCGGTCTGGGTTTCGAGCAGGAACTTGAGGCCCTTGTCCTCGAGCGACTTCTGCAGCATCTTGCCGGCGACTTCGTCGAGCTGGCGCTCGAGCAACCACGGGCCGAGGTGGACAACGGTGACGTCCATGCCGCGCAGCTTGAGGCCGTTGGCCGCTTCCAGGCCAAGCAGGCCGCCGCCGATGACGACCGCGTGCTTGTGCATGGTCGCCGCGGCTATCATCTCGTCGGTGTCCTTGATGTCGCGGTAGCCGATGACGCCCGGCAGGTCGTTGCCGGGAATCGGCAGCATGAAAGGCGTCGAGCCGGTGGCGATGAGCAGGCGGTCGTATTCTTCCTCGGTGCCGTCTTCGGCGATGACCTTGCGCTTGATACGGTCGATGGTCTTGATCTGCTTGCCGGTGTGCAGCTTGATGTTGTTCTCGGCGTACCAGTCGAGCTCGTTGAGGATGATGTCCTTGACCTGCATTTCGCCAGCCAGCACGGGCGAGAGCAGGATGCGGTTGTAGTTGGGGTGCGGTTCGGCGCCGAAGATGGTGATGTCGTAGTGATCGGGCTTGATCTTCAACAACTCTTCGACGGTGCGGACACCGGCCATGCCGTTACCGATCAGGACAAGACGGGGTTTGCTCATGTTATGGCTCCAACGTTACGCGCACCTCGCGGTGCAAATAGTTTCCAGCGCATGACGTCGTTGCCATCGGACCGCCCCCGTTGGCGGTCGATTCGCTGCTTCGCACTGTTCTTCGCAATCAGCGTGCCAACAGTGCAACCACATGATTTAAATAGACATTCACCAAAACAAGTCCAACGCAGCGCACCATTCCAGTGCATTTCACGCCACTGCGGTGCGAGGCCCTCGGCTCAGTTCCCGCCGACCAGCAGCCCCGTCGCCTCGACGGCGACGATGGCCTTGGCCTGGTTGAGGTCATCCGCATAGCCGCTGGCATAAAGCAGGCTGGCCAGCTGGTTGGCGATGGGCTTGGGCAGCGGCACCTGCTTGTCGAGCACGCGGCGGATCCAGCGCGCGGTCGCCGCGGCGTCGGCGGCTTCCGGCAGATTGGGCAGGGTGCGCAGGCTTTCGTGCTCGGCTTCGAACAGGATGTCGGCCACCCCGTCGTGCACATACTCCAGGCGCGGCCGGCGCTTGGCATTGGCGTAGGGCTCGCCTTCGGTGCCGCGCAGCAGCAGGCCGCACTGGCCGCGCGCCATCATCATGTTGCGCATCAGCTCGATAAAGTCGGGATGCGTCGCGGCGGCGACCAGGACCGCCTCGCCGTGGAAAGGATCGATCAGCTTGACCAGGCTGTGGGCGCTGCTGCGCACGCCCATGCGGGCGCGCAGCGAGAGCAGGTTGTGGATGCCGGGGCAGAGCGCGCTGAGCGGCACGAAGGCCAGGCCGTTGTCGTCGAGCGCTTTCTGTGCCTGGTGGGTGGACGACACCGGCATGATGCCGAGTTCGCGCAGGATATGCGCGCTGCTGACGCGCCCGTAGCCTTCGATCAGGCCATGCATCAGGACCGGCACGCCGAAGCGCTGCAGCAGCAGGGCCAGCAGCGGCGTCAGGTTGGCCTCCTTGCGCGCCCCGTTGTAGGTCGGCAGGACGACGGGGCGGCCACGACCATGCGGCAACTCCAGCGGGTGGGTTCGCTCGTCCGTTGCCGCCATGAAGCCCAGCATCTCGTCGAGCGCCTCACCCTTGACGCGCAGGCCGAGAATGATGGCGCCCAGTTCGAGATCGGGCACGCCGCCGTCGAGCATCGCCGCATAGAGCTGCCGGGCGTCGTCATGCGACAGATCCCGTGCACCTTCCGCGCCGCGACCGATCTCCTTGATGTATTGTGCGTAGCTCACTTGTTCTCCTCACCCATCTCAGGCTGCCGCCGTTTCCGAGGTCGCGAACTCGGCCACCATGCGCCGGATGTCCGGCACACAGGAGCCGCAGAATGTGCCGCAACGCAATTTTTCCTGCAGTTCCGGCAGGTCAGCGCCAGCCGCCAGCGCTTGGCGTATCTGCACATCGGTCACGTCGGCGCACTTGCAGACGATGTTGCGCGGCGCCACGCTGACCGGCGGCTTGCCCAGCGGCGCCAGCGCGAAGCGAATCAGGCTGGTATCCAGCTCATCCTCGGCCATTGCCTGTTTCAGCCAGGCGACCGCCTGCGTTTCGCCACACAGGCGAACCGCCTGCAGACGCCCGTCGGCGGCAATGGCCTTCTTGGCCACGCGCTTCGTGGCATCCACGTACATGATCGCTCCCTCACTGCCGTCGATCCCGAACAGGCGATCCAGCGCTTCGATCTCCGCATCGCCGGGTGCCTCGGCCATGGCAGCACGCAACACGACGAGGGGCGTGCTGCGACCATAGAGGCCAAGGGTGGCATACGGGTATTGCTGCAACACCGGCCGCACCGCCTGCAACAGCGCCAGCGCTTCCGACTGGCTGGCGCAGCGCCGCACAATGGCCAGGGGATAGGGCAGATCGAGCTTTTCGATCTGCACCGCGGCATGCTTCAACTCGGGTTGCCGGGAATAGGGGTCGGTGGCATCGCAAGCCACCGCATTGACGCCAGGCGTGTTCATGAACTGGCTGCCCCAGTGCATCGGCATCCAGGCCCGCCCTTTCTTAAGCCCCGGCCGCTCGTCCACCCGGACGATGGCTTCGCCACGGCGGTTGCTTACGCGGACGAGATTCCCGCTCTCCAGTCCGCGATGGCGCATGTCGCAAGGGTGCATGGCGAGCAAGGGCTCGTCCTCGAGATTGAACAAGCGCGGCACTGTGCCGGTACGGCTCATGCCGTGCCAGTGGTCGCGCATGCGTCCCGACAGCAGGCTGATCGGATAGTCGGCATCCGGTGATTCGGCCGTGGGCTGGTGCTTGACCGGCACGAAGCGCGCCTTGCCATCCGCCGTCGGAAACACGCCATCCTCGTAGAGACGGCGCTTGCCCGCACTCGCTCCGGCCGGATAGGGCCACTGCTGCGGCCCAGCGGCGTCGAGCAGCGCATAGTCCAGCCCGGTAATATCCAGGTCTCGCCCACGGGTGCTTGCGCAGTGCTCGGCAAAGATCGCCTCGGCATCGGCATAGGGAAAGAGGCGCTCGCCATCGATCCCCAGCTTGCTGCCCAGGCGATGCGCGAAATCGACGACGATTTCCCAGTCATGGCGTGCTTCGCCCGGCGGCGGCACGGCGGAATTCACATGGGTGATGCGCCGTTCGGAGTTGGTCACGGTGCCATGCTTCTCGCCCCAGCCGCTGGCCGGCAGCAGCAAGTCGGCATAGGCCGCCGTATTGGTGTTGGCGTAGGTTTCCTGGAGTACCACATATTCCGCGGTCTGCAGGGCCACGCGAACAGCCGCCTGGTTGGGCAACGACTGCGCGGGATTGGTGCAGGCGATCCATACCGCCTTGATTTCGCCGGTTTTCAGCGCAGCGAACAGGTCAATGGCCGATTTTCCCGGCTTCTCGGGCACGCTGGGCACGCCCCACAGGGCGGCAACCTCGGCCCGGTGCTGCGGGTTGGCCAGATCGCGGTGGGCCGACAGCAGGTTGGACAAACCGCCTACCTCGCGCCCGCCCATCGCATTCGGCTGTCCGGTCAACGAGAAGGGACCGGCGCCCGGTTTGCCGATCAGGCCGGTTGCCAGGTGCAAATGGATGATGCCGGCGTTGTTGTGCGTACCGTGAACCGACTGGTTCAGTCCCTGGCAATACAGCGACAGCGCGGCACCGCTTTGCCCGAACCAGCGCGCCGCCTGCACGATGTCCGCAGCCGCCACGCCACAGACCTCGGCGACCGCTGCCGGGGTATAGGGCTTGACGATATCCTTCAACTCGGCGAATCCCGTCGTATGGCGCTCGATATAATCCGGGTCGATCAGGCCTTCGGCGATCATCAGATGCAGCATGCCGTTGAACAGCGCGATGTCGCTGCCGGGCTTGA
>CAMKYP010000364.1 GCA_946477505.1 uncultured Dechloromonas sp.
GCCCTGCGGCTCCTGCAACAACTGGCGATCGAAGTTCCCTATGTCGTCGACCGCCACCCTCCAGCCAGCGGCCAACTTCTGGGAGTCCCGGTCATCGTGCCGGAGGCCGTGCCCGTAGCCGACCGCCAGAACTTGAGAATTGGCGTCTGCGTGGTCACGGCACCGTATGAGCCTATTCGCGAATCCCTGAACGCGGCCGGATGGCGAAACGTCCATCCGGTTTACGACCTGCTCCAGCCACATGCCGCAACAACCTTGATGGAGAATGGCTGGTTCCTGCCAAGGCCAGACAGCTTGGCTCTGTCGCAAATATTAAACTTGCTCGACGCGTGGCATGACGACTGTTCTCGCGCCGCTCACCTGCAGTTTCTGGCATGGCGTTACGCGCGTCAGGAATGGATGTTCGATGGCGCTCCCGTCAACGTCAATGACCGTTACTTCATCTCCGAGGTCGTTGCTGCGCTTGGCGACAAAGAGTATTTCATCGATGCCGGCGCCTACGACGGATCGGTTACGGAACGCTTTCTGAAGGTCATGGCCGGGCGCAAGGTGCAAGCCACCCTGATCGAACCCGATCCGGTCAATCGAGAGCGACTTGCCAGACGCTTCGCCACCAACAGCGAGGCTGCGGAAATACGCCTCCTGGACTGCGTTCTCGATGAACAAACCGGCCCAGGCCGATTTGCCAGCGGCCTGGACCTCGGATCACGAATTCATCCAAGCGGCATACAAGGAACTCCGGCACAAGCACTCGACGATCTTGGCCTGCGCATCAGCTTTGCAAAATTCCATCTAGAAGGCCATGAACTACCGGCCTTACGCGGCAGCTTGGCAACCTTGCGCCGGGAGCGGCCGATTCTCGCCGTGACGGTATATCACAATGCCGATGGCGCCTGGCCGACGGCGTGCTTCCTGGCAGAAAATCTCGCTCGATATCGACTGATGATGCGTTTACACGGATGGTGTGGCACTGCCGCAGTCCTCTATGCCATTCCAGAAGAACGCCTGAAACGACGTGAGGCATAATCCTCGACGAAAATCGATAATGACATGGCAACGTAGTCACTCACGTTGCCTGACCGGCACCCCCTACGCCCTCAACTTTTTTCTGGATCACCCATGACCCAACCTTTGGTCACCGTCTATTTTCTGACTTACAACCGGCCTCACCTTTTTCCCGAGGCCCTGTTATCGATCCAGAACCAGACTTTCCAGGACTACCAGGTCCTCGTAATCGACAATGGCTCCACACCGCCGATTACATTGCCAGACGAAATTGCCCGCGACCCTCGCTTCCGCTACCTTCGGATCGACGACAATGCGCTCGGCCGACCAATCAGTCTGGACATTCTTTCCTCCATCACGACACGCTACACCGCCTATCTTTTCGACGACGATCGCTGGGCGCCGGACAAGCTCGAAAAACAGGTGGCGTATCTCGAGAACACCCCGGAAACGGTCGCCTGCTTCACCTATGCGCGATTGATAGACGAATTCGGCAGGCATCTGGTCAATGCCGAAGCGAGCAACCCTTTCGGCGTTCCTAATCGCAGCCGTGGCGAATGGGTCAGGCAATTCTTCCTGCGGGGCAACTGCCTGTGTCAACCCTCCATACTCGTTCGGGCGGAGGCCTTGGCCCACAGCATGCCGCCAATGCCTTACATTCAACTGCCTGACCTTGCACAATGGGTGAATCTGCTCACCTACGGCAACATCCACATCATCGAGGAGCCTCTCACGCTCTTCAACTGGGCAACGGATGGCTCAAACGAAAGCGCCATCAACACACGTGCATCGTCGAATCGGCTCAATTACGAACACTCACGCATCTATCATCAATTCCTGGCCTTGCCCCGTGACATTCTCTGCGAGGCTTTCGGGCTCCCTCCAGATGCCACTGAAGAAGACGTCCGGATTGCCATGTTTCACGGCGCCGTCAGTTGCGCGGACGAACCCCACTTCCGCTTTGCCGCTGAATTGGCCGAAGAACGCTTTGCACACCATTATCGGAATGGAGACCACGCGGCGGCCGCCTTCTGGGGTAAATGTTTCAGGACCGGTGCCAGTCAGTCCATCGACCTTCCCCCCACAACGATACCGCAAACCCAACATGTCGCCCCGGCAGACAAACGCTATCAGGCTTGGTTAGCACAACGCCAACTGCTGGAGACCGATGGCTTGTTCTGTACTGCACCGAACGGCGACACCCTCCCCGTATTCCACATCGTCCTGCGCCTGTTTCATGGCGAAGAGCACCTTCTGGCCAACACCCTCGATAGCCTGGGCGGACAGATTTATCCGCACTGGCACCTGGACATCGTTTCGCCCATGCCAAGCCCCGCGGGGATCGACGAGATACCTTGTGTCGGCTGGCACAGCCTTGACACATCGAGTCGCGCCAAGGAAACGATCGATGGACTGGTCACATCGGCGCAACATGATTGGATTCTTGAACTCCCACCCGGCGCCGTTCTCGACCAACTCTACCTTTGGCGCTTGACCAAGGAAGGAGAGGACACCACTGCAATGACCTTCTTCTCCGATGATGACTGTTATGCAGAAACCGGCGAACGCCATACGCCGCGCTTCAAACCGGGCTGCAACCCGCTCCGGATGCAGGCGAGCGACCTCGCCGGCCCTGTCGCCATGCGAGCCGATGCCTGGCAATCCATCGGCGGCGCGAGTCCGCTCGACAACAGCCCATGGTTCCACCAACTCCTCAGACTGGCCCATCGCTTCGGATGGCCGGCGATACGCCACATCGACGACGTGCTGATCAGCTACCCCAACAGCTTTCCGCACCACGTCGAAAGTTGCCAGGCTGCACTGAACGAGTATCTGCTTGCTCGGGGACAACAAGCCCGCTTTCTTCCTGTCGGCGACGATTGCTGGAATATCTCCTACCAACAAGCGGTCCTCCCGCCCGTTACCGTCGCGGTACTGTCCCGGGGCCAGGTCGACCTGCTCACACGCTGCATTGACAGCATCGCGCAAAAAACCGCCTATCCGACCATTGAACTCCTGGTCATTTGCCAAGACTGCACTGCAGACCCTGAGTTGCCGAACTATCTGGATGAACTCCGGAAAAAGCAGGTAAGGGTAACCGTTGCTCCCCACGCCCCGGGAAACCATGCCGCGCGCTGCAATCTCGCGATGCGCACGGCAACGCACGACCTCGTCGTACTGATTCAGGAAGAGGTGGTCATACTGCATGATGAATGGCTCACGGAACTGGTTCGTCTGGGGAGCCTCTCCGAATTCGGCGCCGTCTCGCCACGCATGTACACCCCCGGAGCACCTGCCATTACGAGCGCAGGGGCTGTATTAGGGCTGGAAGGAACTGTCGGCAGCCCCTTCGCTCGTTCAACCAGGCTGAACGACACGGCGTATCAGCACTGCATTCATCTGGCACGAGACGTCAGTGCGCTGGCAAACGGTATGTTTCTGGTAAAAAAGGCGTCCTATCAGCAAATTGGCGGCATGGACGACAACGAACTGGGAGACCATCTCTGCGAAGTCGACCTCGCCATCAAACTCCGGCAAATCGGCTTACGCATCGCATTCCAGCCAAGGGCCACCGTCGCATTCTCCGGAACATCCCTAACCCCGGACGAACAACTCGAGTCTGGGCGAGCCGCAATGGCACTTCAACGTGCAGCCGCCGAAGATGTTCTGCTCAAACGCTGGGGGCGCCAGGCACTGGTCGACCCGTATTGGAACAACAACATGTCACGCCGAGAATCGGCGCTCCGGATCGAAACCGAATTCCGGCCTCAATGGCAGTACCTGCCGTCGCCAGTACCGCATTTTCTGGTGCGTACACTGAACAATGGGCAAGGCCATTTCCGTATCACCGCACCACTCCGCGCCCTGCGAGCGAGTGCATCTGGCACCAGGAAGGCACCCGCACCCCTTCACCGGCCGAACTGCTGGCCCTGAATCCCGACACACTGATCGTTCAGCACTACATTCAAAATCAGCACCTCTCGGCGCTGAATCAATGGCACAAGTTACCTGACCGGCCATTCATCGTGTTTGCAGCAGACGATTTGCTAACCAATTTGCCTGAATCCAACCCTTTGCGCCGCAATATCCCCCCCAACTGTCGCGCATCATTGAAATATGCGCTCGACCGTTGCGACCGCATGGTGGTATCGACTGAATTTCTTGCCGAAAGCTACCGCGGGTTCATCAAGGATATCCGTGTCGTTCCGAACTGTCTGGAACAGAAAGTGTGGCTCCCGTTGCACAGTCGGAAGCGTACAGGCAAGAAACCCCGGATCGGGTGGGCCGGCGGCTCGACGCACCAGGGTGATCTCATTCTCCTCAAGGAAGTCATCGCGAAAACACGCGATGAAGCGGACTGGATTTTCTTTGGCATG
>CAMKYP010000365.1 GCA_946477505.1 uncultured Dechloromonas sp.
CGCCAACGACATCCAGCGCCTGGTGATCGGGCGCAGCATCGCCGCCGAGTAAGCGTTCATTCATGGCACCACCGACGATCCGCCGCGCCGTCGAAGCCGATTTCGGCGACCTCTGGCCAATCTTCCAGGCCGTGGTAGCGACGGGAACGACGTATGTCTTCGCAGCCGACACACCGGAAGCAGACGCCTTTGCCTATTGGTTCGGGCCGGGCGTTCGCACCTGGGTGGCGGAGGTCGAGGGGCGGATCGTCGGCATGTACAAAATCGTCGCCAACCAGCGCGACCGGGGAGCGCATGTCGCCAACGCGTCGTTCATGGTCGCCCCCGAGGGGGCCGGCCGGAGTATCGGTCGGGCGATGGGCGAGGACTGCCTGCGCCAGGCGCGGGCCCTTGGCTTTCACGCCATGCAGTTCAACTTCGTCGTCAGCACCAATCGACCGGCGGTAGACCTCTGGCTAAGCCTGGGCTTCCGCATCGTCGGCACGCTGCCCGGTGCTTTCCTGCACGATAGCCAGGGTTACGTCGATGCCTACGTGATGTTCCGCACGCTGAACGATATTCCCGCCATCGAATAAAACCGCATACCGGCTCGAAAACGACAAATCAAGGAGACAAGACATGACCGACAGCGACAAGGCACCGATCGATTTCTGGTTCGATTTTTCCAGCCCCTACGGCTACCTGATGGCGGAGAAAATCGACGTCGTCGCCGCAAAATATGGCCGCAAGGTGCGCTGGCATCCGATCCTGCTCGGCGTCATCTTCCAGGCGACCGGATCGCGTCCTCCGGCCGACGGCGTGTCGAG
The DNA here is from genome assembly GCA_946477505.1 of uncultured Dechloromonas sp. Taxonomy (GTDB): domain Bacteria; phylum Pseudomonadota; class Gammaproteobacteria; order Burkholderiales; family Rhodocyclaceae; genus Azonexus. The sequence continues at coordinate 807 of CAMKYP010000365.1, forward strand.
CAAGGGCACGTACATGATGCACGACTTCCACCGCTCGGCACGCTTCATGGGGATTCCCTACAACCCGCCGAGCCGCTTCCCGCTGCCCACGCAGAATGCCGCCCGCGCCTACTACTGGCTGCACGGCCAGGATTGTGGGCTGGCCCGCCGCTTCGCCCGCGCCGTCTATCGCGCTTTCTTCGTAGACGACCTGGACATCTCCTCGCCCGACACGGTGCTCGATATCGCCGCCGGCCTCGGCGTCGATCGCCAGCCATTGGCCGCGGCGCTGCAAGCCCCCGAGGTCAAGGCTCGCCTCAAGGACGAGGTCGATGCCGCACTGGCCGCCGGCGTCTTCGGCTCGCCGCACGTCATCATCGACGGCGAGGCCTTCTTCGGCGCCGACCGCCTGCCGCAGATCGAACGCTGGCTGGAAACCGGCGGATTCTGAGCGCGCCATGAAACGACTCTGCGTCTTTTGCGGTTCGAATGCCGGCACCAACCCGCTCTATCGGGCCGAGGCCGAGAAGCTCGGCCGCCTGCTCGCCGCACGCGGTGTCGAATTGGTCTACGGCGCCGGCAACATCGGCCTGATGGGTGCCGTCGCCGATGCCTGCCTGGAGGCCGGCGGCACGGTCATCGGCGTTATCCCGGAAGCCCTGATGGGCAAGGAAGTCGCCGGGCGCAATGTCGATCACCGGGCGCTGACGCGGATCGAGGTGGTCGATTCGATGCACACCCGCAAGGCGCGCATGGCCGAGCTGTCCGACGGCTTCATCGCCCTGCCCGGTGGCTTCGGCACCTTCGAGGAATTCTGCGAAATCCTCACCTGGGGGCAGTTGGGCTTTCACGTCAAACCGATGGGGCTGCTCAATGTGAATGGCTTCTACGACCCGCTGCTGGCCATGTTCGACCGCGCCGTGGACGACGGCTTCCTGCGCCCGCAGAACCGCGCGATGGCGCTGGCGGATACGGAAATTGAAAGCCTTCTGGCGCAGATGGACGCCTATCGCGCCGAGCCGGTGAGCAAATGGCTGAAAGAGGAAAAGCAGTTGTAGCACCGCAAAACACAATTCATTCGATTCAGGACACATAAGCGAAAAAAGCGAGGAGACATGACTACCCTGAAAACCCAACTGAATCCGCGTTCGGCCGATTTCCAGGCCAATGCGGCGGCCATGGAAGCGGTTGTTGCCGACCTGCACGAGAAGGTCGACAAGATCGCCCTCGGTGGCCCCGAGGCGGCCCGCCAGAAACACCTGGCGCGCGGCAAGCTGCTGCCCCGCGAGCGCGTCAGCGGCCTGCTCGATCCCGGCACGCCCTTCCTTGAGATCGGCCAGTTCGCCGCCTTCGGCATGTACGGCGGTGACGTGCCGGCGGCGTCGGTGATCGCCGGCATCGGCCGCGTCGAGGGCGTCGAATGCATGATCGTCGCCAACGACGCGACGGTGAAGGGCGGCACCTACTACCCGATGACCGTCAAGAAGCACCTGCGCGCCCAGGAAATTGCCCTGGAAAACCGCCTGCCCTGCGTCTATCTGGTCGATTCCGGCGGCGCCTTCCTGCCCATGCAGGACGAGGTTTTCCCCGACAAGGAGCATTTCGGCCGCATCTTCTTCAACCAGGCCAACCTGTCGGCGCAAGGCATCCCGCAAATCGCCGCCGTGCTCGGCTCGTGTACCGCTGGTGGCGCCTACGTGCCGGCCATGTGCGACGAGTCGATCATCGTCAAAAACCAGGGCACCATCTTCCTCGGCGGCCCGCCGCTGGTGAAGGCCGCGACCGGTGAAGTGGTGTCGGCCGAAGACCTCGGCGGCGCCGACGTGCATACCCGCATCTCCGGCGTCGTCGACCACCTGGCCGAGAACGATGCCCACGCCCTGGCCATCGCCCGCCGCATCGTCAAGGACCTCAACTGGAAGAAGGCACCTCCGGTCACCCTGACCCCGCCGCTTGAGCCGCGCTACCCGACGCAGGAGCTGTACGGCGTCATCCCGACCGACTCGAAGAAGCCCTTCGACGTGCGCGAAATCATCGCCCGCATCGTCGACGACTCGGATTTCGACGAATTCAAGGCCCGCTACGGCACCACGTTGGTCTGCGGCTTTGCCCGCATCTGGGGCTACCCGGTCGGTATCGTGGCCAACAACGGCATCCTGTTCTCGGAATCCGCACTGAAGGGCGCGCATTTCATCGAACTGTGCGCCCAGCGCGGCATTCCGCTCGTCTTCCTGCAGAACATCACCGGCTTCATGGTCGGCCGCAAGTACGAAAACGGCGGCATCGCCCGCGACGGCGCCAAGATGGTCACCGCCGTCGCCACCGCCAAGGTACCGAAATTCACCGTCGTCATCGGCGGCTCGTTCGGCGCCGGCAACTACGGTATGTGCGGCCGCGCCTACTCGCCGCGTTTCCTGTGGATGTGGCCCAACGCCCGCATTTCGGTGATGGGCGGTGAGCAGGCAGCCGGCGTGCTGGCGACCGTCAAGCGCGACGGTCTCGAAGCCGCCGGCAAGACCTGGAGCGCCGAGGAAGAAGCGGCCTTCAAGGCACCGATCCGCGAGCAGTACGAGACGCAGGGCCACCCCTACTACGCCTCGGCGCGCCTGTGGGACGACGGCATCATCGACCCGGCCGATACCCGCCGCGTGCTGGGCCTCGGGCTATCGGCGTCGATGAACGCGCCGGCCGAAGACACCAAGTTCGGCATCTTCCGGATGTAAGGCCATGTACCTGCCGAAACACTTTGCCGAGGATGATGTTGCCGAGATGCATGCGCTGATGCGGGCCAACCCGCTGGCCACGCTGATCAGCCATGGCCCGGACGGCCTGAACGCCAACCACATCCCCTTGCTGCTCAGCGATGCGGCGCCCTGCGGCAAGCTGCAGGGCCACGTCGCCCGCGCCAACCCACTGTGGAAGCCGGGGCAGTCGTGCGGCGAAGTGCTGGTGGTGTTTCATGGCAACGACAGCTACATCAGCCCGTCCGGCTACGCCACCAAGGCCGAGCACGGCAAGGTGGTGCCGACCTGGAACTACGCCGCCGTGCACGCCTATGGCGAACTGACCGTGATCGACGACCCGGCCTGGGTGCTCAAGCAGGTGTCCGCGTTGACCGCGGTGCATGAAACGGGCTTCCCGCAGCCCTGGGCGGTCAGCGATGCGCCGGCCGACTACGTCGAGAAGATGCTCGGCGCCATTGTCGGCATCGAAATCACCATCAGCCGCCTGCTCGGCAAGTGGAAGGTCAGCCAGAACCAGCCGGCCGAAAACCGGGCCAGCCTGATCGCGGCACTGGAAAAAGCCGGCAACCCGGCGATGGCCGGTTTGATCCGCGCCCGACAACAATAATTGGAGCGAGACATGTTTACCACGCTGGAAATTCAACTCAACGGGCCGGTGGCCACAGTCTGGATGAACCGTCCCGACCTGCACAACGCCTTTGACGAAACCCTGATCACCGAGCTGACCGCCGCCTTCATGGCGCTCGACGACGATGCCGACGTCCGGGCCGTCGTGCTCGCCGGCCGCGGCAAGAGCTTTTCGGCCGGGGCCGACCTCAATTGGATGCGCCGGGCCGCCAACAAC
>CAMKYP010000366.1 GCA_946477505.1 uncultured Dechloromonas sp.
GTCAGGGCGAAATTGCCGATGCGGTATTTGGCGCCAGCAACGAGGCGACGCAGGCCATTCACGAGGTATCGGCTTCCGCTGAAACGATTTCCCACTCCACCGATTCGAATCTTGATTCGGCGCGGAATTCCCTGAACGAGATGCATGAAATTGTGATCAAGGTGCAGGCGGTCAGCGATAAGCTGAGCAGTTTCAACGGCACCGTCGATCAGCTGGCGACGCGTTCCGACAGCATTCGACAGATTGCCGGACTGATCAAGGATATTGCCGATCAGACCAACCTGCTGGCGCTCAATGCGGCGATCGAGGCGGCGCGGGCCGGTGAAATGGGACGTGGTTTCGCCGTGGTGGCCGACGAGGTTCGGAAGTTGGCGGAGCGGGTCAATGTGGCTACGCAGGAAATCAATGAAAACATCGGGGGCATGATTTCGCTGGTCAAGGAAACGCAGCGCGAAAACGAGATGATCAACAGCGATATTCAGCAGACGCGCCAGGTCGTCGAGCGCTCGTCGGGCGAGTTCCAGCGCATGGTTAGCGATTTCGAACGGACCGGCGACCAGCTCAACCAGATTGCGACGGCAATGGAAGAGTTGTCGGCAACCAATGGCCAGGTGCACGAGGCCGTGGTCCAGGTGCACGCCTTATCCAGCGAGGTGGCGGTGAGCATGGAGTCCTCGGAGCAATCGACCGGCAAGTTGAGCGCGGCGACCGAGAGCGTGCAGGAGCTGGTTTCGCGGTTCAAGATCGGTCGTGGGGTGTTCGACTACAACGTCGAGCAGGCACGCAAGGCCTTGGCGATCATGGAGAGCAGGCTGGCCCAGCTGGAAGCCCGGGGGGTGAATATATGGGATCAGAATTATCATCCGATTCCGAATACCAACCCGCAAAAGTACGATGTCAGTTATGCGTCTGATTTCGAGCGGGACATCCGGCCGCTCGGGGAAGATACCTTGGCCTTGCTCAAGGGCGGCATCTTTGCCCTGATCGTCGACACCAAGGGCTACGCCGCCGTTCATCACCTGAAATATTCGAAGCCGCTGACCGGCGATTACGATGCCGACCTGGTCGGCAACCGTACCCGTCGTATATGGGAAGACCCGACCGGCCAGCGTGCAGCCAAAAACCAGAAACCGCTCCTGCTGCAGACCTATGTGCGGGATACCGGTGAAATCCTGTCGGAAATCGATCTGCCGATCATGGTCAATGGCCGCCATTGGGGCGGCTTGCGCATCGGTTGCGATAGCGCGGTGCTGCTCGAGGGCTGAGCATGGGATGCGTGGGCAGGGGTGCCTTTCGGCATCCCTGCCCACGGCGAAATTCAAATGAGCGGATAGGTGGCGACCAGCACGCCATCCTCGTCGGCATACAACCATTCGCCCGGGGTGAAGGTGACACCGCCGAAAGTGACCGCCACGTTCTTGTCGCCGATTCCTTTCTTGAGGGTTTTCTGCGGGTGGGTATTCAGCGCGCGGACACCGATATCGATGCCGTTGATGTCGCCGGAATCACGAATGCAGCCGTAGACGATCACTCCCTCCCAGCCGTTCTTGTGGGCGAGGATGGCCAACTGATCGCCGACCAGGGCACAACGCAGCGAGCCGCCGCCGTCGATGACCAGGACCTTGCCCTTGCCGTCTTCACCGAATACCTCGCGCACCAGCGAGTTGTCCTCGAATAGCTTGAGGGTGACGATCTGGCCGGAGAAACTGATTCTGCCGCCGTAGCGCTGGAACATCGGCGTGACGACGCGCACGGTTTTGCCCAATTCGGCTTCGAAAGCATCACACAAGTCGGGGGTCTTGAAGCTCATTCTGCAATCCTCGAAATAAAAAAGCCGTGCAATGTTGCACGGCTTTGGGGGCAGATGGCAATCGTCAGACAGTCGCTTCGGCCTTTTCCTCCTCGAAATTGAGCTTGATCTTGCCTTCCTTGTCGAGGTCCACCGTTACGTGGCCGCCGTTGGCGAGTTTGCCAAACAGCAACTCGTCGGCCAACGCCGAGCGGATGGTGTCCTGGATCAGCCGGGCCATCGGGCGTGCGCCCATCAAGGGATCGAAGCCCTTTTCCGCCAGCATTTCCTTGACCGCTTCGCTGAAGCTGGCTTCGACTTTCTTTTCATGCAACTGCTCTTCGAGCTGCATCAGGAACTTGTCAACCACGCGCAGGATGACCTCATGGTCCAGCGGCGCGAAGGAAATGGTCGCGTCGAGGCGGTTGCGGAATTCCGGGGTGAACAGGCGCTTGATCTCGACCATCTCGTCGCCGGTCTGTTTCGAGGCAGTGAAGCCCATGCTCGTTTTTTGCAAGTCGGCAGCCCCTGCATTGGTCGTCATGATGATGATCACGTTGCGGAAATCGGCCTTGCGTCCGTTGTTGTCGGTCAATGTCCCATGGTCCATGACCTGCAGCAGGATGTTGAAAATGTCCGGGTGGGCCTTTTCGATTTCGTCCAGCAGCAGCACGGTGTAGGGCTTCTTGGTGATCGCCTCGGTGAGCAGGCCGCCCTGATCGAAACCGACATAGCCCGGCGGTGCGCCGATCAGCCGGGATACCGCATGCCGTTCCATGTATTCCGACATGTCGAAACGCTGTAGTTCGATGCCCAGGAAGTAGGCGAGTTGCTTGGCGACTTCGGTCTTGCCAACGCCGGTCGGACCGCTGAACAGGAAGGAACCAATGGGCCTGCCCGGATTCCCAAGGCCGGAACGGGCCATCTTGATCGCCTGGGCGAGCGCGTCGATGGCCTTGTCCTGCCCGAAAACGGTGGCCTTCAGGTCACGGTCGAGGTTCTTCAGTGCGCTGCGGTCATCCATCGTCACGTGCTGCGATGGAATACGGGCAATCTTGGCGACGATTTCCTCAATGTCGGTCTTGTTGATGACCTTCTTCTGCTTTGACTTGGGCAGGATGCGCTGCGCCGCGCCGGCTTCGTCGATGACGTCGATCGCCTTGTCCGGCAGGTGACGGTCGGTGATGTAGCGAGCCGACAATTCGACGGCCGACGAAATGGCCGTGGCCGAGTACTTGATGCCGTGATGCGCCTCGAAACGCGCCTTCAAGCCCTTGAGAATCTCGACGGTTTCGGCGACGGACGGCTCATTGACGTCAATCTTCTGGAAGCGGCGGGATAGCGCGCTGTCCTTTTCGAATATGCCGCGGAATTCGGTGTAGGTCGTCGCTCCGATGCACTTCAGCTGGCCGGAAGAGAGCGCCGGCTTGAGCAGGTTTGATGCATCCAGCGTGCCACCGGAGGCCGAGCCGGCACCGATCAGCGTATGGATTTCATCGATGAACAGGATGGCGTTCGGGTTGTCCTGCAGGGCCTTGAGCACGGCCTTCAGGCGCTGCTCGAAATCGCCACGGTATTTCGTGCCGGCCAGCAGCGAACCCATGTCCAGTGCGTAAACGTTCGCCTTGACCAGGATTTCCGGCACGTCGCCCTCAACCACCTTGCGCGCCAGCCCCTCGGCGATAGCCGTCTTGCCGACGCCGGCCTCGCCGACCAGCAGAGGGTTGTTCTTGCGCCGACGGCACAAGGTCTGGATGACACGTTCCAGTTCTTTGTCTCGGCCGATCAGCGGATCGATCTTGCCCTGCAGAGCCAGCGCGTTGAGATTGATGGTGTATTGCTCAAGCGGGCCGGCTTCGGCTTTTTCGCCTTCGGTTTCCACCTCGCCTTCCGGCGTTGCCTTCGGCTGCGGCACCTTGCTGATGCCGTGCGAGATGAAATTGACCACATCCAGTCGCGTCACCCCCTGTTTTTGCAGGAAATAGACGGCATGCGAATCTTTCTCGCCGTAGATGGCGACCAGTACGTTGGCGCCATTGACCTCCTTCTTGCCGGATGATTGCACGTGCAGGATGGCGCGCTGGATGACGCGCTGGAAGCCCAGCGTTGGTTGCGTGTCGATGTCGTCCTCGCCGGAGACCGTCGGCGTGTGTTCGTCGATGAAGCTGCCGAGATCCTTGCGCAGCGTGTCGGTTTTGGCGCCGCAGGCACGCAGGGCATCTGCGGCGGATGGGTTATCGATCAGTGCCAGCAGCAAATGCTCGACAGTGATGAACTCGTGGCGTTTTTGACGAGCCTCGACAAAGGCCATGTGCAGGCTGACTTCGAGTTCCTGGGCAATCATCAGTTTTCCTCCATGATGCAGGCGAGCGGGTGTTGGTGCTGGCGGGCGAATGCAAGTACCTGTTCTACTTTGGTCGCGGCGATGTCGCGCGGAAATACGCCACAAACGCCTCGTCCTTCGTTGTGAACTTTGAGCATGATTCGCGTCGCTTGTTCAGTGTCCAGAGAAAAAAAGCGCTGCAGAATGGTGATGACGAAATCCATCGGCGTGTAATCGTCGTTCAGCAACAC
>CAMKYP010000367.1 GCA_946477505.1 uncultured Dechloromonas sp.
ACCCAACTTCGTACAGCCGGACCTGTTCCGATCGGCCGACCCCGACGAACCGCCGTTCTGACTCCGAAACCTCACCATGGAAACGCCGCCGGTGCTGAACATCCGGCGGCGTTTCCGATTCAGCCGATCGCCTCTGCAGACCATCACACTATGTGACCATCGGAACATCAAATCGGGGGACCACACTCAGGTAGCGACGCCGCGATCGTCGCCCCGTCGATCGTCGATGCGCTCGCCACCGACCCGATCATGACCCCCCAGCGCGACCTAGCGTCAGATTTTTCGCTGGCAGGACTGATCTTCTGCGGAGCTCTCAGCGCCCTCGCTGCGCTCATCATCGCAAGACGGATGGCGTACCGCAGGCAAGTCGCAGAGTGGAAGGGAGTTAGCCGCCGCGGCTGACTAATCGACCGCATTCGTCGGTTTGCGGTATCTGCAATTTTCTTTCGAAACAGGCTCAGCGCCATTTATCGCGCAATTCAGTGCCAATTATCGCGCGCCGCTACACTTGCGGCTGGAGAAGGTCCCAGTGGCGTAGCCGTAAATCAGCAACGCCAGCAGCATTGCCGGATGATAGGCGTCGCTGCCCTTGCCCGCATACGCCCGCTCCATGGCAGACAGATCCAACTGCTCGACGACGTCCACCACGTACCGCGCCAGATGCGCTTCCGGCAGCCACTCCTGCACCGAGGGCGGCAACAGAAAGTCCGTGTCTCGATCTATCGGGTGGAACGCCATCGCAGCAGATTCCCTCTGTTCCTCTGGCTATGAATATCGCCTATCTCTGTGAGAGCCCGACAGGCTGCCAGGCCTCGCCCTCTTCGGCGGCGAGCTTCTTGCGCATTTGCCGCGTGCCCCAGGCGACGACGCCTGCGATGAGCGGGATCGAGAGCGCGGTGATCACGTCGGTATTGAGGTGGTGCAGATCCTTGGTGCTCTTGGCGAGGTATTGCACCAGTTGCGAGCCGTAATAGGTTAGGACGACGACCGACAGGCACTCGACGGTTTTCTGCAGGCGCAGCTGCAGGCGGGTTCGCTGGTTCATGTGGCCGAGCAGTTCCTGTTTCTGGCGTTCCAGTTCGATGTCGACGCGGGTGCGCAGCAACTGGCTATTACGGGCGACGCGGGCGGAGAGTTCCTCCTGACGGCGGCTGATCGCCTCGCAGGTGTTCATCGCCGGCTGCAGGCGGCGCTGCATGAATTCGTAGAAGGTCGGCAGGCCGGAAATGCGCGTCTCGCGCAGTTCCTCTATGCGCTGCATGACCAGCCCGTGGTAGGCGCGCGCGGCGCCGAAGCGGAAGGTCGTGCGGGCGACCGAATGCTCGACCTCGGCGGCCAACGTGGAAAGTGAGGAGAGCACCTCGCGTTCGTCCTCCGCCGACCGCGCCTGGCCGATGCGGTCCATCAGCCCGGCGAGTTGCTTCTCGCCGCGGTAGAGCCAGCGGCCGACCTCCCTGGCCACGGGCAGACCGAGCAGGGCCATCATGCGGTAGGTCTCGATTTCGACCAGGCGCTGCACGGTGCGGCCGGTCTGGCGCTGGGTCATGCCGGCGTTGAGGACGAGGAAGCGCGAGAAGCCGTTTTCGATCTTGAAGTCGGTGAAGATCCAGGCCGTTTCGTCCGCCACCCGGGCGGCTGCGGCGACCATCGTGCGCCCGCTCGGCGACAGGCTGGAGAGCACCGATTCCGGGCTGATTTCCTCGGTCGACCGTAACTCGACGTGGGTCGCCACCATCAGCTTGCCGGGGATGGCCCCAAGCCAGTCGGGACGCACGGCGTCGAAGACGGTGGCGTCCGGGTGCAATTCTTCGCCCGGGGCGAGCGGGCGGAAGAAGGTGTAGCTTGAGAATTCGGTGTGCAGCTCCCAGCGCATGCGGAAGGCGTCGGTTTCCAGCGTCATGTGGGAATCCGAGCTCTCGATGGAGCTGCAGACATGCCCTTGGCAGAGCAGCGCCAGGTTGTCGCGCTCAGCCTGCGCCGTCGTCGCGCTGTGCTTGAAGACCAGGTGCGAGACGAGCATCGCCCCGACCAGCGGAATCGGCGGCCGGGCGTGGAATTCGTTGTTCAGGCGCTGGCGGAGCGGGTGCTCCTCCAGTCCGGCGAGCGTGAAGCGGGGATGCATGGTCGGGGTGGCGGCTTGCGGTTGGCGCGAATGACTTTTTGGAGAAGCGGGGTATCCGGATGAGTGCGGCGATGAGAAAGAGTGCAGAGATTCATCCTCTTACGTAAATAGGCCACGGCTGTAGGTTTGGCTGCCGAACGGCTCATGTGGCCACGTCTGCGAACCGAAAACGCCAGAATTGTAGGAAATTTGTAACTAACCGCACTCATCCGGATACCCCGCTTGGAGAATGTCATTGGCCTTGGCAGTCCAGACGAAGGGTTTCGGGTTTTGATTATGCACAGCGATGTACTCGTCGATGGCGGTGATCAATACTGCGAGCGCGCCAGTTTTGACAGTTCGACTCGCTCTTCGTTAGTCAACATGATTTCGGGGGCAACACGCATTTCAGGCATCCGCAAAATACGACCACTCAAGGATGCAACACTACACTAGTGAGAAGGCCGAACCATCGTCTTCATCGACGAATCCGGACTGAGCGAGCGGCCGAGTGTTGCGCGGACCTGGAGCCTGCGCGGACAAACGCCGGTTCTGCAACACAGCTTCACCTGGAAGCAACTTTCGGCCATCGCCGGACTGTCGTTCTGGCAGTTCTACTTCCGTTTCTTTCCGGGAGCGATTCGCTCGGAACAGATCATCGAGTTTCTGGAGGCGCTTCGGCCCCAGATCACGCAGCCAGAATTAAGCCCGTTACCCACTATTGCGCAGGCCGGCGGCGATGCCGTTGATGGTCAGGTGGATGCCCCGCCGCAGGCGCTCGTCGGCCTCGGGGCCCGCGGCGCGCAGGCGCTGGAGAAGCTCCACCTGGAGGTGGTTCAGCGGATCAATGTAGGGGAAGCGCTTGCGCACCGAACGCTGCAGAAGGGGGGTGTCGGCGAGGAATTCGGTCTGGCCGGTGATGGCCAGTAGCGCCTGCCGGGTGCGCCGCCACTCGGCGCCAAGGGCCCCGAAGACCCGCTCGCGCAGGGCCGCATCGCCCACCAACTCGGCGTAACGGGCGGCGATGGCGAGGTCGGTCTTGGCGAGCACCATGTCGATGTTGGAGACGAGGCTGCGGAAAAAGGGCCAGGCGGCGGCCATCCGTTGCAACACGGGGAGCCCCTCGGGATTGGCCGCGAGCCAGTCGGCCACCGCGCTGCCGAAGCCGTACCAGCCGGGGAGCATCACCCGGCACTGGGCCCAGGAGAAGACCCAGGGAATCGCGCGCAGGTCCTCGATGCGCTCCGACGCGCTGCGGGACGCCGGCCGCGAGCCGATGTTCAGCGCTGCGATCTCTTCCACCGGAGTGGCCTCCCGGAAGTAGCGGACGATACCCGGCGTCTCGTAGACCAGCTCGCGATATGCCCGATAGGCGTGGGCAGAGAGGGCGTCGAGCACCGGGTGGAAGTCGACCGCCTGGGCATCCTCCCCGGCGGGAGAGCCGAGGCTTGCCTCCAGGGTGGCGGCCAGCAGAATCTCCAGGTGGCTGCGGCCCACCTCCGGGTGGCCGTACTTGGCGGCGATCACCTCGCCCTGCTCGGTGATGCGGATCTGGCCGTCCACCGCTCCCGCCGGCTGGGCGAGGATCGCCTGGTACGCCGGCCCGCCGCCGCGCCCCACGGAACCGCCACGACCGTGGAAGAGGCGCAGGCGGACCCCGTGCCGGCGGCAGACCTCCCCCAGGGCGATCTCGGCCCGGTAGAGCTCCCAGTGGGCGGTGAGGAAGCCGCCGTCCTTGTTGCTGTCGGAGTAGCCCAGCATCACCTCCTGCTCGTTCCTTCGGGCGGCGAGGAGGGCCTTCCAGGTGGGCAGGGCGAAGAGGCGGTCCATGACCTCCCCGGCGCGGCGCAGGTCGGCGATGGTCTCGAAGAGGGGCACCAGATTCACCGCCAGGCCCCCGGCCGCGGGATCGAGGAGCCCCGCCTCCTTGCAGAGGAGCGCCACTTCCAGGAGGTCCGAGACTCCTTCGCTCTTCGAGACGATGCAGTTCTGCACCACCGCGCTCCCGCAGCGTCGCTGGGCGTTGCGGGCGGCGAAGAAGATCGCCAACTCCCCGGTGGTCTCCGCGGAGTACTCGATGTAGGGGGAGTAAAGGCGCCGCGGATCGGCGAGCTCCGCGCTGAGCAGCGCGATGCGCGCCTCCTCGGGAAGCGCCGGATAGTCGGCGCAGACCCCGGCGCGGTGCAAGAGCTCGGCGATGCTGCGCCCGTGCACCTCGGCGTTCTGCCGCAAGTCCAGGGG
>CAMKYP010000368.1 GCA_946477505.1 uncultured Dechloromonas sp.
TTTCCAGGATGCCGCGCCCGCCTCGCCAGTCCTTGCCGGACGGGCCATCGACGGTCTTCTGCGTGGCGGTGGCGGCGTGCACGGTGCTCATCAATCCGCGCTTGATGCCGAATTTCTCGTGCAACACCTTGGCCACCGGCGCCAGTCCGTTGGTCGTGCACGAGGCGGCCGAGACGATGGCTTCGCCGGCATAGCGCTCATGGTTCACGCCATAGACGAACATCGGCGTCTCGTCCTTGGCCGGCGCCGACTGCACCACCTTCTGGGCACCGGCTTCGAGGTGCTGGCGGCAGCTCTGGTCGGTGAGGAACAGGCCGGTCGCCTCGATCACCACATCGGCGCGCACCCCGGCCCAGTTCAGTTCGGCCGGATTCTTGACGGCGCTGAGGCGGATGCTGCGGCCATTGACGATCAGCTTGTTGCCGTCGACCGCGATGTCGCCGGCAAACTTGCCGTGCACTGAGTCGTGCTTGAGCAGGTAGGCGAGGTAGTCCGGATCGAGCAGGTCGTTGATGGCGACCACTTCGAGATCGGCGAACTCCACCTGTTCGGCGATGGCCCGGAAGGCCATGCGCCCGATGCGGCCGAAGCCGTTGATGGCAACCCGAATGGGCATGGTGTGTCTCCTTGATGATGTGAATTCTGGGCAAAGCCGCCCCTGCACACCCGGAAAGCGGGTGCGAGGGCTTGGGGATTCGGGGCCCGGCGAACCGGGCGGGGACTCAGGTCAGCGGCTAGTGGTCTGCTCCGTCATTGGCGGAACAAATGAAAGCGCCGGATTTGTGTTCCTGGCCAGGCGCGAACCGCAGCGATAGCCAGCGCTATCGCGAGGATGAGCAACAACGCCAGGGACGCAAAGACAAGCTTTCATATTTCGTTAATGGCGAAACAGACCACTAAAAATCGCCATCGGCGCCTCCGGCCCGCACGATGGCGCGCAGCACCGTCTGCACCAGGTTCGCGGCGGTCAGGCCGAAGTGCTGGTACAGCGCGGGTGCCGGTCCGGACTCGCCGAACTCATCGATACCTAGCACCTCGCCATCCAGCCCGACGTACTTGCGCCAGATGTCGGTCTGACCGGCTTCGACGGCCACCCGGGCGATCTCGGGCGGCAGCACGGCGTTCTTCCAGCATGCCGGCTGGCGGTCGAAACGCCGTGTGCAGGGCATGGACACGACACGCACCGGCACACCCTGCTTGCGAAGCTCGGCCTGCGCCTGCATGGCCAGCGACACTTCCGAGCCGGTGGCGATGATCACCGCCTGCGCCGGGCCGTCAGCCTCCGAGAGCACGTAGCCGCCGCGGCTGGCACCTTCCGCCCGGCCGGGTTCGCCACCATACTGAGGGAGATTCTGGCGCGACAGTAGCAGGGCAGAAGGTCCGTCACGGCGTTCCAGCGCTTCGCTCCAGGCGACGGCCGTTTCCAGCTCGTCGCAGGGGCGCCAGACATCGAGTCCGGGTATCACGCGCAGGCTCGCCGCATGTTCGATCGGCTGGTGGGTCGGCCCATCCTCGCCGAGGCCGATCGAATCGTGGGTCAGGACATGGACGACGCGCCGCTTCATCAGCGCGCTCATGCGGATGGCGTTGCGCGCGTAGTCGGAGAACACGGCGAAGGTGCCGCCGTAGGGAATCAACCCGCCATGCAGCGCGACGCCGTTCATGATCGCCGTCATGCCGAATTCGCGCACGCCGTAGGAAATGTAGTTGGGCACCTCACCCTCGGCCGTCGCGTGCAGGGCGCGGCTGCCCTTACCCGCCGTCAGGTTGGAGCCGGTCAGGTCGGCCGAGCCGCCGAGCAGCTCCGGCACGCGGTCGACCAGGTAGTCGAGGCTGTTCTGCGACGATTTGCGCGTGGCGATGGCGCCATCCTTGGCAGCCGCCGTGGCGAGCAGCGCGTTGCGGATTTCCGGCCACTTTTCCGACAGGCCACCGGCCTGGGTGCGCTCGAACTCGGCAGCCAGTTCCGGGTATTGCTTGCGGTAAGCGACGAAACGGACCTGCCATTCGGCTTCGGCGGCAGCGCCCGAGAGGCGGGCATCCCAGGCCTCGCGCAGCACGCTTGGCACCTCGAACGGAGCATGCAGCCAGTTCAGCGCGGCGCGGGTGGCGGCCACTTCGTCGGCGCCGAGCGGCGCGCCGTGTACGTCGTGACTGCCGACCTTGTTGGGCGAACCCCAGCCGATCTGCGTGCGACAGACGATCAGCGTCGGCTTGCCGGCAACGCGTGCCTCGGCGATGGCAGCAGCGACGGCAGCGGCGTCATGGCCATCGACCGGGCCGACCACGTGCCAGCCGTAGGCTCGGAAGCGGGCCGGCGTGTCGTCGCGGAACCAGCCCTCGACATGACCGTCGATGGAGATGCCGTTGTCGTCGTAGAAGGCGACCAGCTTGTCCAAGCCCCAGACCCCGGCCAGCGAGCAGGCTTCATGGCTGATGCCCTCCATCAGGCAGCCATCGCCGAGGAATACCCAAGTGCGGTGATCGACGATGCTGCACTCCGGCCGGTTGTAACGCTGGGCGAGCAGCTTTTCGGCCAGCGCCATGCCGACGGCGTTGGTCAGCCCCTGGCCGAGCGGGCCGGTAGTCGTCTCGACACCCGGCGTATGCCCCACTTCCGGATGCCCGGCAGTCTTGCTGCCGAGCTGGCGGAAATTCTGCAGTTGTTCCAGCGGCAGGTCGTAGCCGGTCAGGTGGAGCAGCGCGTAGAGCAGCATCGAGCCGTGCCCGTTGGAGAGCACGAAGCGGTCGCGGTCCGGCCATTGCGGGTTGGTCGGGTTGTGCTTGAGGTGGTCGCGCCAGAGCACTTCGGCGATGTCGGCCATGCCCATGGGCGCGCCGGGGTGGCCGGACCTGGCCTTCTCGACGGCATCGATGGCGAGGAAGCGGACGGCGTTGGCCAGTTCGCGGCGGAAAGCGATTTCGGTGTGGTCTCGTTCCATGGGGTTCTCCTCAGGCGCGACGCTTCTGGTCCATCAGGCGGAGGACCATGGGGGTGAAGATCATCTGCATGGCCAGGCCCATCTTGCCGCCGGGTACGACCAGCGTGTTCGGGCGGGTAAGCATGGAGCCGTGCAGAATGGAAAGCAGGTACTGGAAATCGATGCCCTTGGGGTTGGCAAAGCGAATGACGACCATGCTTTCGTCGGCCGTCGGGATGTCGCGGGCGATGAAGGGATTGGAGGTATCGACGATGGGCACGCGCTGGAAATTGACGTGGGTGCGGCCGAACTGCGGACAGAGGTGGCTGACGTAGTCCGGCATGCGGCGCAGGATGGTGTCGGTCACCGCCTCCTGCGAATAGCCGCGCATCTTCTGGTCGCGGTGCAGCTTCTGTATCCACTCCAGGTTGATGATGGGCACGACGCCGACGCAGAGGTCCACCTGCTTGGCGATGTTGATGCCGTCACCGGCCCAGGCGCCGTGCAGGCCCTCGTAGAACATCAGGTCGGTGCCCTCGGGAATGTCCTGCCACGGCGTGAAGGTTCCGGGCTCCTGCTGCCACGGCTCGGCCTCGCCGGCATCGTGCAGGTACTTGCGCACCTTGCCGGTGCCGCTGCTGCCGTAATCGACGAACAGTTGCTCCAATTCGCCCAACAGGTTGGCTTCCGGGCCGAAATGACTGAAGTTCAGGTTGCCGAGCGCTTCCTGCGCCTTCATCTCGGCGCGCATGCTGAGCCGGTCGTAGCGATGGAAGGAGTCGCCCTCGACGATCTGCGCCTTCAGCCCTTCGCGCCGGAAGATGTGCTGGAAGCTCTGCATCACCGTGCTGGTTCCGGCACCGGACGAGCCGGTGATGGCGATGATGGGGTGTTTGACGGACATGGATGTCTCCTGCGGATGTGAATTCTGTGTCCGGCGCGGCGTCAGGCTGTGTCGCGGAACAGGGAGCGTTCCGAGAACAGCGGCGAGACGAAGGGGCGGTCGGCGCCGGTGTCGTATTCGTGGTGGTAGCGCTCGACGCGCTCGACCTCGTTCTTCGAGCCGAGAATGACCGGCACGCGCTGGTGCAGGCTGTCCGGCGGCACATCGAGGATGCGCTGGCGGCCGGTGCTCGCCGCGCCGCCGGCCTGCTCGACGAGCATGGCCATCGGGTTGGCTTCATAGAGCAGGCGCAGGCGACCAGGCTTTTTCGGGTCCTTGTTGTCCTTGGGATACATGAAAATGCCGCCACGGATCAGGATGCGGTGTACTTCAGCCACCATCGAGGCGATCCAGCGGGTGTTGAAATCCTCGCCGCGCACGCCGGACTTGCCGGCCTTGCATTCGGCCACGTAGCGCTGCACCGGCGGCTCCCAGAAACGCTCGTTGGAGGTGTTGATGGCGAATTCGCGGGTGTC
>CAMKYP010000369.1 GCA_946477505.1 uncultured Dechloromonas sp.
CGATCAGCGGGTAGTCCTTGTGCGGCCACACCTTGGTCAGGTCGAAGGGGTTGTATGGCACTTTGGACGCATCCTTCTCCGGCATGATCTGGATGTAGAGGGTCCATCTCGGGTAGTCACCGCGATCGATGGCTTCCAGTAGGTCGCGCTGGTGCGATTCGCGGTCGCGGCCGATGATCTCGGTCGCCTCGGCGTCACTGAGGTTCTTGATACCCTGGTGGGTACGGAAATGGAACTTGACCCAGTAGCGTTCGTTGGCGGCGTTGATGAAGCTGAAGGTGTGCGAGCCGAAACCGTGCATGTGTCGATACGAGGCGGGAATGCCGCGGTCGGACATGACGATGGTCACCTGGTGCAAGGCTTCCGGGAGCGAGGTCCAGAAATCCCAGTTGTTGCGTGCCGAACGCATGTTGGTGCGCGGGTCGCGCTTGACGGCATGGTTGAGGTCCGGGAATTTGAGCGGATCGCGCAGGAAGAAGACCGGGGTGTTGTTGCCGACCAGGTCCCAGTTACCTTCCTCGGTGTAGAACTTGACGGCGAAGCCGCGGATGTCGCGCTCGGCGTCGGCCGCGCCGCGCTCGCCGGCAACGGTGGTGAAGCGGGCGAAGAGTTCGGTCTTCTTGCCGATCTGGCTGAAGATCTTGGCGCGGGTATAGCGCGTGATGTCGTGGGTCACCGTGAAGGTGCCGTAGGCCCCGGAGCCCTTGGCGTGCATGCGACGCTCGGGAATGACCTCGCGGTCGAAGTGGGCGAGCTTTTCGAGCAGCCAGACATCCTGCAAAAGGACGGGGCCGCGCGGCCCGGCCGTCATCGTGTTCTGGTTATCGACAACCGGCGCGCCGGCAGCGGTCGTGAGTTTCTTGCCTTGCATGGTTCTCTCCTTGAGTGGCGGATGGATCAGAAGTTGTCCGGCAGGGTGGCCAGCACGTCGACACAGATATCCCAGCTGACGAAGGTGTCGAACCAGCGATCGATGTAACGGGAAATCATGTTGTCCTCCTGGGTTGAACAAGGTCGGGCTGACCTGATGGACTCAGTGTAGGGAGAGATGTTCTATTGATCCAATTGATTGAATGAATTTCGTCGATTGTGATTGTCAATTGATTGAGCCGGCCCCCGATAAAAATGGCGCATCGGATGGATGCGCCATGGTTTGCCGTGCGGGGTGGCGAGGTGACTCCTCGCGGGGTCGTGCTTACTCCGGGGTATTCTGGCCTGCGCCGGGGCGGGCCTTTACGGGCGACATCAGCATGACGTGCAGCAGGCGGTTGCAGCGGTCCAGCGTCCAGGCGATGGCCTTGCTGCCACCAGAGAGGATCAGCTTGCGGGTGGCCTTGCGGAAATGGAAGAGGGTCTGGACGAGAATCATGGTAACGACCATGCCGATAACCAAGTGGGTGACGTAGAGGTGGAGATCGCTGTTCATCGTGTGTTCCTTTTCTTGTTGGGGTGGAGCGGTCGCCACTTTAAGAAAGTTGATGCGCTGCAACAAACGATGATTTGTCAGTCGATGCGTGAGAAAATCTCAGCCATATGCCTTATCGACTTCCCCCCTTGAATGCCTTGCGTGCTTTCGAAGCCGCAGCCCGTCACCTGAGTTTCAAGCTGGCGGGAGAGGAACTCTCGGTCACACCGACGGCGATCAGCCACCAGATACGCAGCCTGGAGGAGTCGCTCGGCTTTCCCTTGTTTCATCGGCTGACGCGCGCCATCGAACTGACCGCCAAGGGACGCGCCATGCTGCCCAAGGTGCGCGAGGGACTGGATGCCTTCGCGGCCGCCATCGAGAGCACGCGTTGCAACGAAGAGGGCGGGCGCCTGCACGTATCGTCGCCGCCCACCTTCCTGGCGCGCTGGTTGATCCGGCATCTGCCGGGGTTTGCCGCCCGGCACCCCGAGATCCAGCTGCACATGGCGGCTTCGCTGGGCATGATCGATCTGCCGGACGGTTCGGCGGGCACTGCGATGGAAGCGCCGCCTGAACATCACGCCCGGGAAGATGACGCCGAAATCTTTATCCGCTTCGGTCGCGGTAGTTATCCCGGCTGCCGGGTCGAGCGGCTGTTCTCCCCGGTTTATGCCGCGGTATGCAGCCCGCGCTTGCTGTTCGGCACGCAGCCCTTGAAGAAGCCGGCGGACCTGGCCCGGCAGGTCTTGTTGCACGACGATACGATTCCCGAGCTGATGGTCCGCCCGACCTGGGCGGAATGGCTGGCACAGGCAGGTGTGAGCGGCATCGACAGCGAGGCGGGGATGCATTTCAGCGACTCGGGACTGGTCTTGTCGGCCGCCATCGATGGTGTCGGTGTCGCGCTCGCCTCGACGCCGCTGATCGAGGCCGAAGTGGCGGCCGGCCGGCTGGTGGTGTTGTTCGATACCGTGATCCGGCGGCCGCAATCCTATTTCCTGGTCGTTCCGGAGCTCCTGGCCGAACGCCCGGTGGTTCAGGCCTTTCGCGAATGGATATTGGCAGAGGCAGGGCGGATGGCGGCGGTCAGTGAGCACTGAGCCGGTGGCCGTCGCCCTCAGGGCGGCGTGGTGTGCAGGCGTCGGTGCAGGCGGCGGATGCCCAGCCAGGTCGCGGCAGCGATGAGCGGCAGGAGCAGACCCGTGGCCTGGTCGACCGGGATGTTCAGTCCCCAGCCTTTGAGCGCCTTCAACGCATAGCCGGCGAGTCCGATGCCGTAGTAGGAAATGGCCACCACCGACAGTCCTTCGACGGCCTGCTGCAATTGCAGTTGCCGGCTGGCGCTGCGGCTCAGGCTGGCGAGCACGCTCTGGCTCTGTCTTTCCTGGGCCAGATTGACGCGGGTGCGCAGCATGTCGTTGGAGCGCCCGATCTTGCCCGCCAGCGCTTCCTGGCGTGCCGCCACCGACACGCAGGTATCCATGGCCGGAGCGAGCCGCCGCTCCATGAACTCGCCGATGGTCGGCACCCCTTCGATGCGGTGTTCGCGCAGTTCGCCGATGCGTGCGCCGACGATGCGGTAATAGGCCTGCGCGGCACTGAAGCGATAGCCGGTGCGGAAGGACTGGGCGCGGACCTGCGCATCGAGGCGGGAAAGGTCACGGAGCAGGCCCTCGGCATCGCCGTCGATATCGAGACCGCTCATCCGGCTGCCCAGTTCGGTCAGGTCTTCCTCGATGCGGCCGAGCAGGGCCGAGCCTTCGCGGGCCAGCGGCAGGGCGAGCAGCGCCATCATCAGATAGGTCTCGATTTCACCGAGGCGCTGAACCAGGCGGCCCATCTGCGATTCGCGCAGGTCGATGTCGCGGATCAGGAATTTCGAGAAACCATCCGGCCCGACCTGGAAATCGGTCCATATTTCGCCGCCCGACAGCACCTGGCTGCCGACCAGCGGCGGCAGCGGAAACAGCCGCTTGAGACGGCGGTCGTCGATGCCGAGCGGGTTGCCGCGTTCGGCGATGAGGTGCGAGGCAACGATCACCGAACCCTGCAGCGTCGCCAGCCAGTCGGCCGGCACGTGGCGCAGGGCGGTGAGCTGGAAGTCGCTGTCATCCTCGCCGATTTCGACAAAGCTGTAGGTCGAGAACTCGCTGTGGCGTTCCCACTTCAGCCGGAAATGGCCGAAGTCATGAACGAAGTGCTGCGCGCCCGCGGCCGGTGCCGCCACGCCGAAGCGCATGCACAGCGCGGCAAGGCGGTCGTCGTGCATGGCCGGGTCGTCGTCGGTGTGGATCGCCAGGTGCGAAATACGGGCAGGCGCCTCAAGCACCATGAAGGGCCGGGAATGGATTTCGCCCGCCAGGGACAGGCGCAGCGGATGGTTGAGGTGGCCGGCAAGATTCAGCATGGCGTGGCGAACTCAGTTGTAGCCGAGGATGGCGTCTGGACTGTCGTCGGTCCGGGCGGGATTGGGAGTGCCGCTTGCCTCCTTGCGTTCGTCGTACTCGGCCTGTGCGGGCAACTTTTCGGACGGTGCGGTGTGATGGCTGCTGGTCGTGGGGATGGCTGGGTTCATCGGTTGTCTCCAGTTGTGGTGAGGGATTTTTTTTCCCGCCAGGCGAGGTAGCAGCGACAGATCAGCGGGGCGCAGGCGGTGAGCAGCACGACGCGCAGCACGTGGGTGGCGGTCACCAGCGGTACGCTGAAGTGCATTTCGCGGGCTGTGATGCTCATCTCGGCCATGCCGCCTGGCGACGCAGCGAGCAGTAGCGAGGCGAAGGGGAGGGGCGTCAGCCAGCCGAAAGCACCGACGAAGAGCGTGCAGAATAGCAGCGTCAGCATGGTGGTGCCAGCGCTGACGCCGAGGAAGCGCGGCGCGGCGCGGAAAAAGCTGGGCGAGACGCTGGGCGCGCGGATGGTCCGCAAC
>CAMKYP010000370.1 GCA_946477505.1 uncultured Dechloromonas sp.
GGATGATATTATTTTTG
Organism: uncultured Dechloromonas sp.; assembly: GCA_946477505.1. Lineage (GTDB taxonomy): Bacteria > Pseudomonadota > Gammaproteobacteria > Burkholderiales > Rhodocyclaceae > Azonexus. Next base: position 18 of record CAMKYP010000370.1, read on the forward strand.
GCTTTCCAAGTCAAAAACAAAGTGTCGCCTCAAGAGTTCGATGCAAGACTTTGTTGTATTAAGCCTTTCATGTCACAAAAGCTGATTCTAGCCTCGACGTCGCCCTACCGTCGCGAACTGTTGAACCGCCTTGGACTACCCTTCGAGGTCGCCAATCCGCAAACGGACGAAACCCCTTTCCCTTCAGAGCCTCCCGAAGCCCTGTCGCTTCGCCTTTCGGAAGCCAAGGCACGCGCTGTCGCTGGAGCTTACCCGAATGCGCTCATTATCGGCAGCGACCAGGTCGCCACTGTCGACGGAAAAATCTACGGCAAACCCGGCAATCACGAGCGCGCCGTCGAGCAGTTGCATCAACTATCCGGCAAAACCGTCAATTTCTTTACCGGACTGTGCCTATTCAATACCCGGACCGGCCATGCGGACGTGCGCGGCATTCCGACCCTGGTGACCTTTCGCGACCTGAGCAATGCCGAAATTGAAAATTATCTGCACCGCGAACCTGCCTACAACTGCGCGGGCTCGGCCAAATCCGAGGGGCTTGGTATCGCGCTGCTCAGCAGCATGCGTGGCGACGACCCGAACGCTTTGGTTGGCCTACCACTAATTGCCCTCTGCGACATGCTCCGCCGCCAAGGCATGGCGGTACTCCGATGACCGGAACGCTATACCTTATTCCAGTCCCCCTGGGTCCGACATCACCGCAGTATTCGCTGACACCCGCCGCACTGGCGACCATCCGCCCACTGAGCCATTTCGTCGTCGAACAGGCCAAGACAGCGCGCGCCTTCCTGAAGGCCGTCGGCACCGATAAGCCCCTACAGGAGCTGCAACTCTCGGAACTAAACGAGCACACCAAGGCCGACGCGCTCAGCCAACTGCTTGCACCGCTACTCGCCGGACACGATGTTGGCCTGCTTTCGGAAGCCGGCTGCCCTGCGGTCGCCGACCCCGGGGCCAATCTTGTCGCCTTGGCGCAAAAGGAAAACATTCGGGTCGTACCGCTGATCGGGCCATCTTCGCTCCTGCTAGCACTAATGGCATCAGGCCTGAATGGGCAGCGTTTCGCGTTCCAGGGTTACCTGCCCGCCAAGGAAGCTGAACGCACCAAAACCTTGCGCGAACTCGAAAGCGAATCACGCAAACGCCATCAGACCCAGCTTTTCATCGAAACACCCTATCGCAACCGCGCGATGTTCGACGCAATTCTTGGTAGTTGCCAACCCGGAACACGACTGACCGTAGCCACCGACCTCACCCTACCGGGCGAAACGGTACGCACGCTCAGCATTCAACAGTGGAAAAAACAAACGCCGCCCGATATCGAGCGGCGTCCGACCGTTTTCCTGCTGCTGGCGTAAGTCAGAAAAGGCGCACGCTCTGTGCGCTTTCCGACACACCTCGCCAGAAACTCGCCGCCGTGCCAGCTCCCAGGCGCTTGGCAAAGCGCTCCGCAATATTATCCTTGACCGAATAGTCGAAAACTTTTTCTGCCTTGATGATGTCGCGGGCAACCGAATCAACACTGCCATAACCATCCACCAGGCCCAACTGGATGCTCTGGGTGCCAGTCCACATCAAACCCGAGAACATGTCCGGCGTTTCCTTCAACCGCTTGCCACGCCCGGTTTTGACGACATCGATGAATTGCTTGTGAATATCGTCAAGCAACAGTTGAGCATGTGCCTTCTGCTGAGGCGCCTGCGGCGAAAAAGGGTCGAGGAAGCCCTTGTTTTCCCCGGCTGTCAACAAGCGGCGCTCGACGCCAAATTTGTCCATCGTCCCGGTAAATCCGAAACCGTCCATCAGCACACCGATCGACCCGACGATACTGGCCTTGTTCACATAAATGCTGTCGGCAGCGGCCGCAACGTAGTAACCGCCCGACGCGCACATGTCCTCAACCACGGCATACAGTGGCTTGTCCGGAAACTTTGTGCGCAAACGGCGAATCTCGTCATTGACGATCCCCGCCTGAACCGGGCTGCCGCCCGGACTGTTGATGCGCAGGATAACGCCCGCTGCATTCTTTTCCTCGAAAGCGCTATTCAGCGCAGCCACGAGGTTCTCGGCACTCGCATCCCCCTTGGCTTCGATCACGCCAATCAGGCTGACCATAGCCGTATGCCGCTCCTGGTGCTCGGTGCCGGTACCCCAATCGACGACCGCGACCAGCACCGCAAACAGATAACCGAATCCGAGTATCTTGAAGGCGATCCCCCAGCGCCGCCTGGCCCGCTGTTCGTCAAGGGCGGCGAAAACCAGTTTTTCCAAGGTTTTTCGCTCCCAGTTGGCATCATTATTCGGGGGTTGGGGTGTATCCATAGTTATCTTTCTTGCTCCAGCAAAATCTTTCCGTCAATCTCTCGGACCTTCAGTGCCCTCAGGCCTTTACCCTGGCAACGCCCACCGAGACATCGGCCCGAATCCGGAGCATAAAGCGCGCCATGGATCGAGCAAATCAAGTATAGCTTGGAATCGTCGAAGAATTCGCCTGGCATCCAGTCCAACTCGGCTGGAACATGGCCACATTCGTTGAAATAGCCATAAACCACGCCGTGAAAGCGGATGACGAATGCCGGGACCTCGCGGCCATAGCGCTCAACGCTGAAACGAACCCCCTTACCTGCTTCGGCGACGTCGCCACTACGGCAAATCAGGCGAAGTTCTTCAGCCATTGGCTAAGTTCACTCACCGAATGCAGACACGCCACCGGCTTGTGATCCAGCAAATGGTCGTGCGAATGGGCGCCATAAGTCACCGCCAATGCATCGACCCCAGCGTTTCGAGCCATGAGCAAGTCATGCGAGGTATCGCCGATCATGACCGTTGCTGCTTGCGTCATACCAAACTCCGCCATCAATTCATCCAGCATTTGTGGGTGAGGCTTCGAGTGGCACTCATCTGCACAACGAGAAGCCTGAAACATCGGACGAAGTCCGGAATGATCGAGGGCGCGCTCCAGACCGGCCCTGCTCTTGCCGGTGGCCACCGTCAGGACATGACCATCGCGCTTCAGTCGCTCCAGCATCTCCGGAACTCCGTCAAACAGCGTCAGTTGATGATCTCCGGAAAGATAGTGAAATCGGTAACGATCAACCATGGCCTGATAGCGGTCCGGCGCCAATTCCGGAACAGCATGGCGCATGGCATCGACCAAACCGAGGCCGATGACGTGACGAGCCCGGCTCTCCTCTGGTACCGGCAAGCCAAGATCCCTGCAGGAAGACTGAATGGCACGCACGATGGCGCCCGCCGAATCGAGCAGCGTGCCATCCCAGTCGAAGACAACCAGTTCGTATTTCATGATGCAGTAAAAATCTGTCCGTAGTTTTCAGCGGTAAATTCGCGACTTTGCTTGGCATCGGTCGCTGCAATATAGCTGCCTATCCCCTGCGGCAACGGCGCCATGCATTCCAGCGGTGAAGCAGTCAAAGGATGGCGGAAAGCCATTCTCCAGGCGTGCAGCGCCATGCGTTTCAAGCCGTCGCGCTTCAATTGCTTGTTCAGTGCGAAGTCGCCATATTTCTCGTCGCCCAGAATCGGAAATCCCAGATGGGCGAGATGGACACGAATCTGGTGGGTACGACCTGTTTTCAGCTGCGCTTCGAGCAGGCTCATTTCCGGCCAGCGTGCCAACAGACGGAAAACCGTGTGCGAGGCCTTGCCTTGTGGGTCGACCGATACGCGGCGCTCGCCACTCTCGGTCAAGAATTTGTGCAGCGGCAGCTTCACATGCTGGGTGCCGTTCATCCAGCGCCCCTTGACCAGGACAAGATAGCGCTTATCCGCACCGGCGCCATGTTCGCGAAACATGTCGTGCAGGGCCGTCAGGGCCAGGCGCTTCTTGCCCACCAGCAATACACCCGATGTCTCGCGATCAAGCCGGTGCGCCAACTCAAGGAATTTGGCCTGTGGCCGCTGGCGGCGCAGCGCTTCAATGACCCCAAAGCTGACTCCGCTACCACCATGCACTGCCACCCCTTCCGGCTTGTCGATGACCAGCATGGCCTCGTCTTCGAAAATGATGGGCAAATCGACGCGCTGCTTCGCCGCCTCATCCACCTCGTTCTGCAGTCTTTCCGCAATACGGATCGGCGGGATGCGCAAATTATCGCCAGCGCGCAGGCGATAGGTGGCATCGACCCGCTTGCTGTTCACCCGCACTTCGCCACTACGCAAAATCCGGTAGATGTGGCTTTTGGGAACCCCCTTGCAGCAGCGGATCAGAAAGTTGTCGAGACGCTGGCCTTGCTCTTCGTCGCCGATCACGACATATGCGACTGAATTGTTACCTACGCCATTCATTT
>CAMKYP010000371.1 GCA_946477505.1 uncultured Dechloromonas sp.
CTTCAGGAACAACGCGATTGGAGGCAGCATGACTGAAAATCCGCCGCAGTTCGACGAGATGACCGAGTAATACCCAAACGGCGTCTAGCCGGTTACCTTGGCCGTGAGCGCCAGGGTGTAAGATTTACGAAGCCCATGTTCAGCGACATGGGCTTCATGCTTTATAGGCCAGGCAATCTAGCCTACCTTTAACCGGGACACTTGGGTTCCGGTGCGTCAAGGGAATCACGGCGGGGATCAATGGCCCGCACGAAGTTGATTTATCAACGCCTGTGCCTGTCTATCTCCGGGCGCAGCCACAGCGAATTTTTCCGCCCAAACCAAAGCATCATCCCTACGCCCCGCCTGCGCATACAAGACTGCGAGCGCCTGAAGAGGAGCGGGATCGTATTCGTTCAGGCGGTGCGCCTCACGCAGCGCACCAGCTGCAGCTTCCGGTTTGCCCAAGCGTTGTAGCGCCAGCCCCAGGTTGTAATGCACCCGGTAGTTGCCGGGCAGCAACTTTGCCGCCCTGGCGAGTGTCTCGGCCGCCTCGGGCAGGCGATTTCCCTCCGCCAGCAGCAGACCGAGCGAATACTGGAGTTCGCCGATTGCCGGCTGGCGTTTCAATCCGGCCTTCAGTACCTGCTCGGCCTCGGCATTGCGGCCGCCCGCGTTGTACAGTCGGGCGAGGTTGGCGCGTGCCGGCGTGAAGTCCGGGTCAATCTTCAGGGCGTCCCGATAATGGCGCTCGGCCAGGTCGGGAGCCCCCCGGTTCTCGTGGATCACCGCCAGGTTGAGTTGCGGCCCCGGCATGTCCAGCGAGTGCAGTTGCGCTTCGACGTACTCCGCCAAAGCGGCCTCGAAAGCGGGGCGAACGGTCGCGCCGATCATCTCCCCGGGCAACGAGGAGAGGCTGCGCGCCGCCGCGATCCGCACCGCCAGCACCGGGTCGCTCAACAGCGGCACCAGCGCATACAGGCGGTTCGATACGGCAACGGCTTCGTAACTGTCGGCGGCGGCGGCACGCACCCCCGGATCGGGGTCGCGCGTCGCTTCAAGACGCGCCGGCAAACCGGCATCGGGATGGACGCGCAGGCCGTTCAATGCCGTCGCGCGGACAATCGCCGATTGCTGTGGGTCGGCCACCAGTCGGACGAGCGCATCGGCGGCCTCGGGACGCCCGGCCTGCGCCGCGGCAAAGGCTTCGCCATAGTGGGCTTCCTGCCGCCGCCTGGCGCCGTACCAGGTCTCGATCTGGCTGGCCGCCCACTGCGCGGGCTTGTCTTCGTGGCAGTTGTTGCAGGCATTGGGGACGCCGAGCTTGACCGAGAGATCGGGTCTTGGCACGCGGATGCTGTGATCCGGACGGGCCTGTATCCGCATGTAGTTCTTGGCCGGCATGTGACAGGCAACGCACTGCGCACCGGGCGAAGCGCTGGCATGAAAATGGTGTTCCGGCGTATCGAAATTCCCGATGGCTGTCGGGAATTGCTGGTGAGGCTGAGATGCGTGGCATTGCGTGCAGAGTGCATTTCCCGCCGTCTTGGTTTTCCCGGTATGTGGATTGTGGCAATCCATGCAGCCCACGCCCAAGCGGTGCATCCTGCTCTGCCGGAACGAGCCGTCCACGAAGACCTCGTCGAGCTGCTGGCCGTCGGCATGGTAGAGCCCGGGTGTCAGCAGCGCAGGCAACTGCTGATCGAGCCGCGCGTGCTCGGCCGTGAAGGTTGGCGTCAGTTCAACGCGGCGCGAATGGCAAGCGGCGCAGGTTTCGCTTTGCCAGGCGCGATCGGTCAGCAAGGCTTGCGCAAAGCCGTGATGCTCGCCGGGCAGATCATCGGCTTTCTTGCCCTCCGCCTTCAGATCAGCCCAGCGCGCATGCCGTTCCCCGGGGCCGTGACAGGACTGGCAGGAGACGCCCAATGCCTGCCAGCGCGAAGCGAAGCTGTCTGTGGCTGCGTCGTAGCGTTTCTCGTAGCCGGTGGTATGGCAGCCAATGCACATCGTGTTTGCCGTCTGGTAACGCCCGGTCCAGTGCAGCACGTCGCCCGGCGGCGCCTTTTCGTCGGGCAGGAGGTGAAACCAGCGCTTGCGCTCGCTGTCCCAGGCGATCTGCAAGGCTTGCAGGCGGCCGCCGGGCATGGCGATCAGGTATTGCTGCAACGGCTCGACACCGAAGGTGTAGGCGATGGCGAAATCCGCCGGCTTGCCGTCCGGTCCATCCGTCTGGACGAAATATTGCCCGCCGCGCATGAAGAAGCGGCTTGTTCGCCCCCGGTGCGTGAACGAACGGTTGTTGAAATCGCCGCGAACCGATTGCGGCGTCGGCTCGAGCATTGCCATCGCGTGATGAGAGTCTTGCCACTGCCGCGCCTGGTCCGCATGGCAACCAAGGCAACGGGCATTGTCGACATAAGCGGCCGGAGCAAGCTGGGCGACGGCCACGGCGCCAACGGCCTGATCCGGCGCCGCAAGATGCCGCCACGCCAAACCGCCGGCCGCGATGGCGGCCGACAGCGCGATGATCAAGCCGAGAACACCTCGCCAGCTGGTCAATTTCAATCTGATACACGCTCCTGAAAAACACGCCCCTTCGCCACACCCCGCCTGCACCAGCTTTGATGTCGGAAGCCGGGCTACTTCAGATCGACCGTCACTTTTTCCAATGATCCCTTGAAGCGCCAGCCCGCCGGATAATCGCCCACCGGCGAACCGAGGTCCACACCGACATCGAACGTATCGCTGAGCGACCAACCCGCCAATGGTGTTCTTGCAGTGCGCGCCTGGCCGACCTCCTTGCCGTTGATACTCAGCTTCAGCACCCCCGGCTTGCCCCGCCCGGGCGCATCCGCGGAGAAGTCGAGCACGGCCTTCACTTTGCCCTTGGGCAGGGCTTCCGGCGACGTGATCAGATGCTTCGCTTCGGCGAAGTCATTGAACAGGAAATTGAGCTTGCCACCCTTGACATACATCGACCAACCGCCCACGGCGGCACCCTGTGACACCAGAACGCCATCGGCATCGCCTTGGGTGTTATCGAAATCGGCCGTGATGGTGTAACTGCGGCCAATGGTTTGCGGCGCACTGCGTTCGGGAATGCGTTCCGCGCCGGGGTAAAAAACCAGATGCGTCCTGCCTGTACCCGCCAAGGGCAGATTGTTCGGATCGAATCGAGACCCCCCGCGATCATCCAGTGGATAGACGTTGTATTTCCTTGCCTCCTGGTCGAACAAGGCCTGCAACGCCTTGAGCTTCTGCGGGTATTTCTCCGCCAGATTGTCGGCCTGCGAGAAGTCCCGGGTCATGTCGTACAACTCCCAGCGGTCATCCTCGACCGGGGTACTGACCTCGTGAACCCAGGGAAGGCCGGCATGTTTGGCGGCGGCGTACCAACCGTCTTGGTAAATGCCGCGGTTGGTAAAAACCTCGAAGTATTGCGTGGTGTGGCGTGTCTTGGCATTTGTATTGTTTTTGTCCCATGTATAAGCCATGCTCACCCCATCCAGCGGCTGCTGCTTGATCCCATTGACGTACTTGGGAAACTTGATCCCTGTCGCCTCGTAGATCGTGGGAGCGATATCGGTGACATGGTGAAATTGCGACCGCTTGCCACCGGCATCGCTAATCCGCTTCGGCCAACTCATCACCACCGGGTTGGAGGTGCCGCCGTAGTGCGATGCCACCAACTTGCCCCACTGGAACGGAGTATTCAGTGCCCAGGCGAATCCAGCCGGCACATGATTTTGCGCTTTCCCGGTCCCGATCAGGTCGATATTCTTCATGATCGTTCCAGGGTCTTCCGGTATGCCGTTCAGCGAGAGTATTTCATTGAAGACGCCATACTCCGCGCCTTCCATTGAAGCGCCGTTGTCGCCCACCATGTAGATGAACAGGGTGTTGTCGAGTTCGCCCATTTTCTCGAGCGCGTCGATGATCAGGCCGGCCTCGTAATCAGTTTGCGCGGCGAACCCGGCGTAAGTCTCCATCAACCTCGCCGCGATTTTCTTCTGTTCGGCGTTCAGGCTTTCCCAGGCCGGGAACTCTTTCGGGCGCGGGGTAAGCTTCGCCGTCTTGGGAATCACGCCATTGGCGATCTGCCGGGCAAAAATCTCTTCGCGCAACTTGTCCCAGCCCAGGTCGAATTTGCCGCGGAAGGGCGTCACCCAATCCTGTGAAACCTGGTGGGGAGCATGGGTTGCCCCGGGCGCAATATAGGCGAAGAAGGGCCGTTCCGGCGCGAGCGTTTTCTGCAAGCGCATCCACGCAATCACGCGCTCACGAATATCGTCGTTGAGGTTGTAGCCGGGTGTCTCGGGG
>CAMKYP010000372.1 GCA_946477505.1 uncultured Dechloromonas sp.
CCGCTTCCCCGGCGGCCGCCCCGGGCTTGCCCGGCAGGCCAAAGAGGCGGTGTCGCTCGGCATTGAGTTTGTTCATGATGATTGGGGTCGTTTCAGGGCGATTGCAAGGGGGCGAAGTGTCGCAAATCGGCGGGGCAGTTGCACGCTTATCGATTCGCAACGCTTTCGAGGCGGTAGCCGAGGCCGCGGACGGTGTGAATCAGCGGATCGCTGCTCGCCGCGTCGATTTTGGCGCGCAGGCGGCGGATGTAGACGTCCACGACATTGGTCAGCGGGTCTTCGCTGACGCCCCAAACATTGGCCAGGATGCGTTCGCGGCTGAACAGCCGGCCCGGGGCGCTCATCATCAATTCGAGCAGGGCGAGTTCTTTCGCCGTCAGCTGCAGGACGCAACCGCCGCGCGTGGCCTGCATGCGTTCGCGGTCGAACACCAGGTCGGCTACCTGCAGGCGGTTGGGGGTGGTGCGCTGGACATCCCTGCCGCGTCGGGCCAGCGATTCCAGGCGGGCCAGCAGTTCTTCGAAATCGAAGGGTTTGGGCAGGTAGTCATCCGCACCCAGGCGCAAACCGGCGACACGGTCTTCCACGGCCCCGAGCGCGGAGAGAATGAGGATGGGCAGGGCCACGCCCTCGGCACGCAAGGTCTGGCATATCTCCAGGCCGCTGGTTCCGGGAAGCATCAGGTCAAGGACGATGACGGCGGATTGCCTTTCCGTGGCGCATTCCCGCGCCAGTCTTCGTGCCGAGCTGAGGCCGCTGACGCCATCCCCGGCCGTTTCCACCCGATATCCTTCCGCGCGCAGGCCGCGGCCGAGAAAGTCGGCGATGCGAGGATCGTCCTCGATGACCAGGATGTTCATGCAACCTCTCCTTCGAGCATGTCTTGTTGCGCAACGGGGAGACTCAGCATGGCACGCGTACCGCTGGCGCCGCTCTCCAGTATCAAGCTGCCGCCGTGAGCCTGGGCTAGCGCCTGGGCGATGCTGAGGCCGAGCCCGCTGCCCTCGGCACTGTGCAAGCGGGCCTGCGTGCCCCGGAAATGCCGGTCGAATACATGAGGCAGTTCTTCCCTTGGAATGCCGATACCCTGATCTTCGATGGTCAGCAGCACACGGGCCGGATGGTGCGCCTCACGTTCCTGGGTCAGCACTTCGACCCGGACACAGCCGCCGGTGCGCGAGTAGCGTGTTGCGTTGTCGAGCAGGATGCCCAGAAGCTGGCGCAGCCTCAGTGGGTCGCCCTGCACCACGTGGCCACCCGTCGCGCGGGGTGGCCCGATCAGGCTTACGCCTTGTTGTTCGGCCAGCGGGCGGGCCTGTGTAACGGCTTCGCCGGCCAGTTCGTCTATATCCACGGGTATGCGACGCAGCGACAGGGAGTCGATGTCGTTGCGGGCCATGCTGAGCAGGTCATCGATGACCGAGCCGAGCTGGCGTGCCGTGTCGACGATACGAGCCAGCGCCTGGCGGTATTCGACGGCCGGTTTATCGACGCCGCGCAAGGTGATTTCCGCCTCGCCGCGGATGACCGTGGTCGGGGTGCGGAGTTCGTGGCTGATATCGGCAAACAGTCGTCGCCGCCGGCTATCGGCCTCGCGCAGTGCGGTCAGGGCATCGGCCAGTTCGCCGGTGCGTGCGGCCACCTGTTCTTCCAGCTGCTGGCGCTGGGCAGATTCGCGTTGCCGGTGCTCTTCGAGTTCGGCGGCCAGCGCGTTGACGCTGCGTGCCACTTCGGAGAACTCGTCATTTCCGGAGAGCGGGATGCGGTGACTCAGCTTTCCCGCCTGAAGGGCATCGGCCCCCTCGCTGAGTAGTTGCAGCGGCCGCCTCAACTCGCGGCCGAAGTAGAAGAGGGCGAACAGGGTCACGACACCCAGCGCTCCGGCGACGCCAAGCCATAACCAGCGCACAACCGCGAGACGGGCATCCGCCGCGGCGCGTTCGCGCTGGACGGCAGCCGATTCGCGGGCAATGTTCTCGGCGACCAGTCGGCGCACATCGTATCCGTCAGCAATGTCGAATACCCGTGAATGGGCATCCCAGGCGGAACGCCAGTCGGTGTTGTGGGCCAGCGGCCTGGCTTCGTCGACCGACTTGATCAAGGCGGTGACGCTGCGCTCCAGGACCGTCAGCGCTTCGGCGCGCCGCAGGTGTTCCTCGCGGGCTTCGACGCTGCCGTCGAGCTGTATGGCCTGTTCGACCAGCACTTTCAGACGCTGGACCGTCCCCTGCATGGCGGTCTCCAGTTCATCGCGCTGCGCCAGATCGGCTTGCGTGCCCTGCTGCATCTGGGCGACCCACGTACGTAGGCGCTGTTTCTGGGCGGATAGCTGAATGAAGCTGGTCGCAATGTCGCTGGCGACGCGGCCGCGTACGACCTGGCGTTCGATGGCGACGAGCGACAACGCGGCAAGCAGGGCCGCGAGGACGATGACTGCGGCAATCAGGCCGAGAACGAAGGTAAGGCGGAGTCGAAACATCGGTCTATTCTCCGCATCGGTTGCGGTACCCACAACCGTTCATCTGGTGTTCATCAAGGCGATCAGTATTTCTCATCTTTCGCTCAGGCTGGATTCAACTGCGTCGTTTGAAATAGGGGTGTCGGCATGCGGTGTCATGCCTGTTGAAGCAACCGTAACCCCTAGAGGAGTTTGCAACATGAAGCGTACGTCAATTGCCATAGCGATGCTCTGTTTCGGTGGCGCCGCCCTGGCCCAATCTCAGGCTATCGTCGTCAATCAGGCCATCACCCAAGCCGAAGTGCAAGCCGCCCAGCAGGGCTGGTGCCAGGCGCTGCTCGATATTGGCGCCACTTATGCCAAGTCCGGCCAACCGGCCGCCAAGGCGCTGGCCGAGAAGGTGATCGACAGTGCTTATGGCTATCAGATGGGCGCCGTGCTGTTCAAGCCGACGCTGACGGTGAATCCGCAGACTTTCCGTCCGACCCGGGCCGGTGCCTTGTCCTATTTCGTTGGCGGCGATCCGGCGTTCCCCAAGGATAGCGGTTTCGCGCTCAAAGGCTGGACCAAGTGCGAAGTGGCCAACAACGCCATTTTCATTGCCGGCAACAGCGCCACGACCATGGGCAAGGTGAGCTTTACCGGCAAGGAGGGCAAGGTCACCACGGTCGACAAGACCTGGAAGTTCGTCAAGGACGATGCCGGCAATCTGCGTATCGTCGTGCACCATTCCTCGCTGGAATATTCCGGCAGCTAATGCAGGCTTCAGCCATCAAGCCGGGAAATGCCCCCGGCTTGATGGTGGTTCGGCACAAGTCGTGCCGGTGGCTGTCTACATAGCGGAGGACCGGTGCTGCCAGGGGCACGCCCCTCGCGAGTTACGGCTATTGCTGCGTATTGCTGGTTGCCAGCGTGCGGATGACGCGCACGCAGTCGACGTCGGACTGATGGTAGGCCGATTTGATGTAGTCGATGTAGGCCCGTTCTTCTGAATTCGGGTTGGCAGCGAAGGTGGTCGTGTAGGCGAAGCGCAGGAAGAGGACTGCCGGTTCGGGTTCTTCGATGGAAATGGTCAGGCTGCCGCCGGCATGTTGTTCGCCGGGCAGAATGTCGAAGCGGACCCAATGCTGTTCATGCAGGGTGACCCGGTCGTGGATGACGGCTGCGCCAAAATCGAGTTTGCGCAACAGGTGATCGGCGTGGCGCTCGACGATGGTGCAGCTTTCCAGCCCGGGCAGGAACGGGGTGGCGTCTTCGACGCGATGCAACAGGCCTTGCCAGAGCTGGTCGCGGGTCAGGGTTTCGAGCAGCGGATTCTGCAGGTCGTTGATCTGGATGAGGTGTTCGAAATTCATGGCCCGATGTTAGCATTCCAGCCATGCAACTTGAACGACTCCTCCAGAAACACGGCTTCGGTACGCGCAAGGGCTGCCGGGCGCTGATCCGCAACGAACGCGTTGCCGTCAATGGCGAAATCTGCGACGACCCGTTTGCCGACATCCCCACCGACGGCCTGGTTTTCTCGGTCGATGGCGTCGATTGGCCCTACGCCGAGTACGCCTGCCTGATGCTCAACAAGCCGGTCGGATACGAATGTTCGCGCAAACCGCAGCATCATCCGTCGGTGCTCGAACTGCTGCCGGTTCCGCTGCGCGAGCGCGAGGTGCAACCGATCGGACGCCTCGATGAAGACACGACCGGCCTGCTGCTGATCACCGACGATGGACAGTTGAACCACCAGCTGTCGTCGGCCAAGCGCAAGGTGCCGAAGGTCTATCTGGCAATGACCAAGCATCCGCTCGATCAGGCGCAGATCGATCAACTGCTCGCTGGCGTGTTG
>CAMKYP010000373.1 GCA_946477505.1 uncultured Dechloromonas sp.
ATGTAGCCGCTGCCGGTGCCGATTTCGAGTACCTTGTCGGTTTTCTTGATGCCGAGTTCCTGCAGCATCTTGGCTTCGATCTTCGGAGCCAGCATGGTCTGGCCATCACCGATCGGGATTTCCATATCGGCGAATGCCAGGTTGCGATAGGCGGCCGGCGCGAAGTCCTCGCGCTTGACGACGAAAAGAAGGTCGAGAACTTGCGGATCCAGAACATCCCAGGGACGGATCTGCTGTTCGATCATATTGAAGCGTGCTTGCTCGATGTTCATTGGGGTCTCCGCAGGCGTAATATTAGCACAGGCTAATATATTCATTCCGACAAATCGAAATTATACCCGACTCTCCTTTTTCATCTGGCACAAACCTTGGCGCAGGAGATCCATGTGAATCTGCAAGTATTGCTGTGGATTGTCTTCGTTTCCGATGCAGCAACTCATCGAGTAGCGCCAGATCAGCAGCATCAGGATCGGCGCGATGACGACGTCGATGGTCGTTTCGACATCCATGTTCCGGAACTCGCCGCTTTCCATGCCGCGCTTCAGGGCACTACCAACCAGGGCGCGGACGCGGTTGATGACATTCTCCACGTAGTAGCGCCCGAGTTCGGGGAAATTTCGTGCCTCGGCCACCATCAGTTTGGGTATCCCGGCAAAGGCTGTCTGGCCGATTTTGATCCACCAGTTGGCGAGCAGCTTTTCCATCAGGTCGAAGCTGCTGCCCGTATGCTGGGCGGCGATGGCTTCGTTTTCGGCGATGACCGGGACGATGCCTTCCTGGATAACGGCCTTGAACAGTGCTTCCTTGTTTTCGTAGTACAGATAGAGGGTGCCCTTGGAAACCCCCGCGCGGGATGCAACATCTTCCAGTCGTGTGGCGGCGTAGCCTTTCTCGACGAAAAGGTCGAGGGCAGCCGCAAGCAACTCCGACGGGCGGGCTTCCTTGCGGCGTTTGCGGGGTGCTGGGGGCGACGACATGGGTAACTTAATGACTCTCCGGTCATTAAGTTACCACTGCGTTTCCGCTCAGGTCAACGACCTTCCTTGATCAGGCGCCCGCTGGCCGGCTGGATGGGTCGGGCGTTGTTGCGATACAGGCGGCTGAAAATGTTGATTTGATCCTGCGAGACCTGCACCGGCTGCTTCATGACCAGCCACAGCACGCCTTCGGTACAAGGCGGTGTGGTCAGCGAACCCATATAGGTGTAATAGTTGCGCGAACTCGGGAGCAAGGCGTTCAGATCGATGGTGGCGGCTGGTGGTGCAACCGGCATGTTCTTCTCCAGCGGCATGTTGTTCCACAGTGTCTGGATGAAGGGATTTTCGTTGCCGCGTTCGAGCAGTACGGCAACAACGGCGAGCTGGCCTTCGTCGGATTTGTGCACCAGATGGACAACCATGTCGAAACGCTGGCCATTGATCTTTTCTTCCGACGGACGGTGGAAGTGGAATTGCACCAATTCGTAGGTCTTCCCGGTCAGGGAGATAGAGCCTTCTCCCGCTTCGACCAGGATGGTGTGTCCGTTATCGACGATGCGAAATGTAGAGGGTTGATATCTGAACTTGATCGGTTCGACGTCAACCTTGATGCCGTCCTTGATATCGATGGGTGACTGACGCTCACCGGTGGCGCACAGCTTGTTGCGTGGGTCCAGCTTGCCCCAGTTTTCCGGGCCGCCCAGGCCTTCGTAGTCCCAGTGTATGTTGGCGTGCTGCACCGCTGGTTCGTTGTGGGCGAGTTCCAGCATATAGCCTTCGGGTTTTGTTGTCTTTTTTGCCTTGGCGGCCGGTGTCTTCGGCGTAAGAACGACAACGGCCTGCGCCTTGGGCGCTGCAGCGGCGGGAGGCGTAGTCGGGGGAGAAGGCCTGGCGGCCGGTGCAGTTGCGGCCGGCGAAGCTTCTCTTGCTGCCTCCTTCTGGGGCTCGCGAGAGGCTTCGAGTGCAGCTTTCAGGTTGGGGCGAATCGACGGAATGGCAGAGTGTTCGGACTCCTTGGCGGATGTATCGGCAGCCTTGATGGGGGTGGGCTTTTCGGCCTTGGCCATTTCTTTCTTTAATGTCGCTTCGTTGGCGGCTTTGAGCTCGGCCCCGGCTTCGTTCGCTTTTTGGGCCAGCTCGGCAGCGCTATCTTTCGGCGGGCGGCATACTTCGCGCAGCACCTTGTCATCCAGCGTGCCAGAGCGGACGGGAAGCTCGGTGCCCTTGATGTCTTCCTCGCGGATGACCTCGGATTCGTTTTTCTTGAAAATACGCTTGATGGTATTGGCGTTGCGCGTGCTGCAGTCGTAGCGGGTGATGGCTTCGATGACGCGGTAGCCGGCGCCGGATTTTGCGTCAATCAGTTCCTTTTCGAGGACAACGCGGCCCTGGGCTTGTACCGTGTTGCCGTCGCGCCTCAGGCTGGTCCGGTCGAGTTCGATGCGCTTCCCAGGTTCAGACGAAATGACTTGCCATGTCGGCGCAGCCGACACGCTCCAAGGCAGGGGGGCCAGCAGGCTGGCAATGATCAGGTAGCGCATCTTGTTTCCCTTGGTTTTTCTTTAGAATTCCGCGTCTTGTCCACGATATTTCGGCTGATTTCTGAAAATCTTGAGCGGACTTTGTCATTCCTTGCATTTTGCCTGTATTTCCAGTAACTTGCAGCCCACTCGTTAGGGGTGCCGGCGGACAAGCGGGCTGAGAAATACCCTTCGAACCTGACCGGGTCATGCCGTCGTAGGGAAACGAATTCTGTCGTTGGAACCAGATCGCTCCTTGCCCGTCTTACCGGTTGCACTCATGCATGGAGCTTCAATGAACGCCAAAGAACAATTCCTCGCCGCCAACGCCCACGTCGACGAGGCTGCCATCCAGCCGCTGCCCAATTCCCGCAAGGTTTACATCGAGGGTTCGCGCCCGGATATTCAGGTTCCGATGCGGGAAATCAGCCAGTCTGATACGCCGACCGGCATGGGGGGCGAAAAAAATCCGCCGATTTTTGTCTATGACTGTTCCGGCCTCTATTCCGATCCGGCCGCCAAAATCGATATCCGTTCCGGCCTGCCGGCGCTGCGCGCCCAGTGGATTGCCGAACGTGGCGACACCGAGGAACTGCCGGACCTGACCTCCGACTACGGCCGCCAGCGGGCCGCCGACAAGGCGCTCGACGAACTGCGTTTTCCCGGCCTGCATCGCAAGCCGCGCCGCGCCAAGGCTGGCGCCAATGTGTCGCAAATGCACTACGCCCGAAAAGGCATCATCACGCCGGAGATGGAATACGTTGCCATCCGCGAAAACCTCAACCGCCGCGCCTACATCGAATCGCTGAAGGCGACCGGTCCGATGGGCGAGAAGATGGCCAAGCTGCTCGGCCGCCAGCATCCGGGCCAGAGCTTCGGCGCCGCCATCCCGGCCGAAATCACGCCGGAATTCGTGCGTAGCGAGGTCGCTCGTGGTCGCGCCATCATTCCGAACAACATCAACCATCCGGAAAGCGAGCCGATGATCATCGGCCGCAACTTCCTCACCAAGATCAACGCCAACATCGGCAACTCGGCGCTCGGCTCCAGCATTCAGGAAGAAGTCGAGAAAATGACCTGGTCGATCCGCTGGGGCGGCGATACGGTGATGGACCTGTCCACCGGCAAGAACATCCACGAAACGCGCGAGTGGATCATCCGCAACTCGCCCGTGCCGATCGGTACGGTGCCGATCTATCAGGCACTGGAGAAGGTCAACGGCAAGGCCGAGGACCTGACCTGGGAAATCTTCCGCGACACGCTGATCGAGCAGGCCGAGCAGGGCGTCGACTACTTCACCATCCACGCCGGCGTGCTGCTGCGCTACATCCCGATGACCGCCAACCGGATGACCGGCATCGTCAGCCGCGGCGGTTCGATCATGGCCAAGTGGTGCCTGGCGCACCACAAGGAAAGCTTCCTCTACACGCACTTCGAGGAAATCTGCGAAATCATGAAGGCTTACGACGTCGCCTTCAGCCTCGGCGACGGCCTGCGTCCGGGCTCGATCTACGACGCCAACGACGAAGCGCAGCTGGGCGAACTGAAGACGCTGGGCGAACTCACCGAGATCGCATGGAAGCACGACGTGCAGACCATCATCGAAGGCCCGGGCCACGTGCCGATGCACCTGATCAAGGAGAACATGGACCTGCAGTTGGAATACTGCAAGGAAGCCCCGTTCTACACCCTCGGCCCGCTGACCACCGATATCGCGCCGGGCTACGACCACATCACCAGCGGCATCGGCGCCGCGATGATCGGCTGGTACGGCACGGCCATGCTCTGCTACGTCAC
>CAMKYP010000374.1 GCA_946477505.1 uncultured Dechloromonas sp.
AATCGCGCATGTTGCCGACCTCGGCGCCCCGGAAACGATAGATCGACTGGTCGTCATCGCCCACGGCGAAGACATTCGCCCCGCCCCCGGACAACAGTTTCAGCCAGGCGTATTGCAGCACGTTGGTGTCCTGGAACTCGTCGACCAGGATATGCCGGAAGCGCTGCTGGTAATGCGCACGCAAAGGTTCGTTGCGCTGCAGCAATTCGTAGCAGCGCAGGAGCAGTTCGGCGAAGTCGACCACCCCCTCGCGATTGCATTGCGCCTCGTACTCGGCATAGATCTCGACGCGTTTCTGCGTGTAGTTGTCGTAAACCTCGGCCTGCCCGGCGCGGATGCCCTGTTCCTTGTGGGCATTGATGAAATGGCACAGTTCGCGCGGCGGATATTTCTCGTCGTCGATATTCAGGTTCTTGAGCAGGCGCTTGACCATGGCCAGCTGATCGGCCGAGTCAAGGATCTGGAAGGTCTGCGGCAGCCCCGCCTCGCGATAATGAGCGCGCAGCAGGCGGTTGCAGAGGCCGTGAAAGGTGCCGATCCACATGCCGCGCACATTGATCGGCACCAGCGACGACAGGCGCGCCGTCATCTCCTTGGCCGCTTTGTTGGTGAAGGTCACGGCCAGCACCCCATGCGGCCCGACCTGGCCAGTCGAAATCAGCCAGGCGATGCGGGTGGTCAGCACGCGTGTCTTGCCGCTCCCGGCTCCGGCAAGGATCAGCGCATGGACGGACGGCAGGGTTACCGCCTGCAGTTGCGGTTGGTTCAGGTTATTCAGCAGATCGGACATATTGGATGGACTAGGGGGCTGCCGTCAGGGTGCGGACAGAAGGACGAAGGATACCAGCCCCCGCACCCGAAACACGCAGCCGCCCGGCGAAAGCATGAGCCGTTGCCGCCCCCGCACAAAGACAGAAGGCGCAACTCACGCCGCGCCTTCCGTTCGCTACTCACTCAAATATCATCCCGAGGTCCGGAGGAGACGGTGCTGCCTCGCACCGAAAGCAATCAGCCTTTCTCGACCACCTGGCGGAGTTCGTGCATCGCCTCTCGCAAGCGCGTTGCCAGGCGCGACATGCTTTCCCACTCCGCCTTGCCTGCGCTGTCCAGCCCCGCCACATGATTCTTCAGGAAGATGACCTGCACATTGGCCAACTCGATCTGTTGCTTGAACTTGGGATTGGACGAACCAAATTCGGACATCTGCTCCTCGACCATCACGAAACGGTCGAGCAGCGATTGCAAGGTCGTCTTGACGGCCGCCGACCTGTATCCCGCGTGATAAACAAAGTAATTGCGTGCGATTCGCTGGATCAGCATTTCCTGGCGTCCGATCAGGTGAATCACGTCGGCCTTTCCCTTTTGATCGGAGGCCAGCGAATCCGCCAATTTTTCCGAGGTCGCCAACAGCTTGTCATTCTTCGGCAGCAATGCGGCCAACCCCTCCTTGCTTGGCGTCGAGCCAACCTGTCGCAGCATGTCGGACCAAGTGGCATCCAACTCCGTCAACAATGCCTGCTGGGCAGGCGCCAGGGGCTCCTTGCTCAAGCGGTCGATGTTTCCCGAAACCAGCGCAACCGCCTCTGCTTTGCGAAGACGCGACTTCTCCGCTTCGACATCCAGCAGTATCTGCACGTACAGCCGGAAGACACGCTGCGTCTGCTCCAGCAGATCATCCGCCAACTCAAGGCGACGCCCGACGGAATCCCCCTTTACCTGGACAACGCCTTGCTTGGCGGCCTGAACCCCCTGAGCGGCAACGGGACCCGCCATGCACAAGCTCAAAAACCCGCACGCTACCCAACGCATTCCAAACATTCGCATATAACCCCCTAATGATTTTCTTAACTACCGCGGAGCACTCTAGCGCAAGCGGCATCAAAAATCGTCAGGAAACCGTCAGGGAAAAGTCAAAAAACAACAACAAGTGTCAGCGCAGCGAAAATTTTTCAAATCTGTGAGATCCAAGCCTCTCCAAAAACAATTCCGGCATTGCGTCGAAAAAAAAACGACAACCCGGCAACGAATCCGGCACTTCTTTGCAATATTTCACGCAAAAAAGCAAAGCGCGGATTTATACTGAAGAAAATATTGCAGTGCACAAAACTTTTTGCCCACAAGGCAGTCTTAGTTAGCAAGCGGTTACCGCCGCAACGTAAAAGGAGAACATTAATGAACAGCATGAACGCCCCCATGATCCTGCCCTGGATTGCCCGAAAGGCGGGGATTTCCGACGAACTGGCCCTCAAATTGTGGCGCCGTGCAGCCAGCGAGGCCGAATACCTCACCGGCCAGTCGGAAGGCTCCGAGTTCTGGGGCCTGAGCGTCGAGCGCTTCCTGTCCATCGTCGAAGATGAAGTTGGCAACACCCCGTCCTACAACCTGACCCCGGCCCCGCAAATGTCCTGGATGTGGCGCCACCAGACCCGCATGTCCATGCTGTCGCTCGTGGCGGCGCAGAATGCCTATCGCTACTGGCAGAACACCTGGGACAACATGTACCCGCAAAAAAAAGTGGCGTGACCGGGCGGCGCTAAAACCCCAGGTATTCGCAGCGCGTGCAGGCGCCGCGAATACCGCCCCCCCGGTCCTTCCAGTCACGGCGCATCGCGCCCGATACCTCATCGGCTCGCGAAAGCCCCGCGTTTTTGCCTGAAGACAGCCCGATCCGGGCGCCCTCCGACAGTTTTGCCGGCACCGACTGAGCAGGCGGCATCAGACGGTATAATCCGCGGTTATTCCCCGATTTCCAGCGAATGAATTCCGCCATGCCCATGCAGGACAAATACTCCCCGGCCGACATCGAGCGTGCCGCCCAGCAACACTGGGATCAGACCGGTGCCGCCCGCGCCGTTGAAGACGCCACCAAGCCCAAGTACTACTGCCTCTCGATGTTCCCGTATCCGTCCGGGAAGCTGCACATGGGCCATGTGCGCAACTACACCATCGGCGACGTGCTCTCCCGTTTCCACAAGATGCAGGGCTACAACGTGCTGCAGCCGATGGGCTGGGACGCCTTCGGCATGCCGGCCGAAAATGCTGCACTGCAAAACAACGTGCCGCCAGCCGGTTGGACCTATTCCAACATCGATTACATGCGCAGCCAGCTCAAGTCGCTCGGCTTCGCTATCGATTGGGAACGCGAATTCGCCACCTGCACCCCGGAGTACTACCGCTGGGAGCAGTGGCTGTTCACACGCCTCTATGAAAAGGGCCTGGTCTACAAGAAGCTCGGCACCGTGAACTGGGACCCCGTCGACCACACCGTACTGGCCAACGAGCAGGTCATCGATGGCCGCGGCTGGCGTTCCGGCGCGCTGATCGAGAAGCGCGAGATCCCCATGTATTACATGAAGATCACCGCTTACGCCGAAGAACTGCTCAGCGAACTCGACAACCTGCAAGGCTGGCCGGAACAGGTCCGCCTGATGCAGAAGAACTGGATCGGCAAGAGCACCGGCGTGCGCTTCGCCTTCCCGCTGGCCGACAATGCCGACGAGAAGCTGTGGGTGTTCACCACCCGTGCCGACACCATCATGGGCGTCACTTTCGTCGCCGTCGCCGCCGAGCACCCGCTGGCCACGCGTGCCGCCGCCAACAACCCCGAACTCGCCGCCTTCATCGAGGAATGCAAGAAGGGCGGCGTCGCCGAGGCCGACCTCGCGACGATGGAAAAGAAGGGCCTGCCCACCGGCATCTACGTCATCCACCCGCTGACCGGCGAAAAAGTCGAAGTCTGGGTCGGCAACTACGTGCTGATGAGCTACGGCGACGGCGCCGTGATGGCCGTGCCGGCGCACGACGAGCGCGACTTCGCCTTCGCACTGAAGTACAAGCTGCCGATCAAGCAGGTAATCGAAAACCCTTTGAAGCTCGCTATCGAAGCCGGCCACAAAACGGGCGACTTGGCGGCAGATCAGGAGTACGCCGCTTTCGACGACAAACAATGGAAGGATTGGTACGCCTCCAAAGATGGGGCCTGCATCAATTCCGGCAAATACAATGGTCTGACATACGACGCAGCCATTGACGCCATCGCCGCCGACCTTGCCGCCAAGGGTCTCGGCGACAAGAAGGTGCAATTCCGCCTGCGCGATTGGGGCATTTCCCGCCAGCGCTACTGGGGCTGCCCGATTCCGATCATCCACTGCCCGAGCTGCGGCGACGTGCCGGTACCCGACGACCAACTGCCGGTCGTGCTGCCCGAAAACGTCGAGATCACCGGCGCCGGTTCGCCGCTGGCCCGCATGCCCGAGTTCTACCAGTGCAAGTGCCCGAAGTGCGGT
>CAMKYP010000375.1 GCA_946477505.1 uncultured Dechloromonas sp.
ATTGTGGGGGATCCGACGCGCTTGCGTCAGGTTGTGATCAACTTGATTGGGAATGCGATCAAATTCACCGAGGCGGGTGAGGTCGTGATCAGGATTGAGGTCGATCAGCAGAAGGACCATTCCGTGTTCTTGCGATTCTCCGTGCGCGATACCGGCATGGGGGTTCCGGCGGACAAGCAGCAGGCCATTTTCGAGGCATTTTCGCAGGCGGACGTGTCGACAACCCGGCGTTTTGGCGGGACAGGCCTGGGACTCGCGATTTGTGCCCGATTGGTTCAGTTGATGGATGGGAAGATCTGGCTCGAGAGCGCTCCGGGACAAGGTTCGGTGTTCTGTTTTACCGGGCGTTTTGGTGTCGAGGCGCCGGTTGGCGCACCGTTGGTCGATCCGCGCTATGCCGGTCGTCGTGCCTTGATCATTGATGACAACGAGGCCAGCGGGCGCTATCTGGTCGAATTGATTGAACGGCTCGGTGTTCAGGCCTCCTGGTCGGCGGACGGTGCGGCGGCGGTGGCTGCGGTAGAGCGTAGTCGGGCGGTCGATTTTCCCTATGATTACATCCTGTTTGATGCCAACATGGACCCTCCGGCCGGTTTTACCTTGGCTGAAACATGGGGGAGGTTGGGGCGCAAGGAGAAATTGATCATCGTGTTGACGACGGAAAACCAGCGCCACGATCTGGTACGGTCGAGGGAGCTTGGGGTCTCGGCGCACCTCGTCAAGCCGGTCGGCTGTGCCGACATGGTCGATGCCCTGGCGTTGGCTGAAGGCAAGGATAGCCTTGAACTCGACGCTTTCATGTTGTCGCATGTGAATCTTGCCAGGCTTGCTGAAGAGGAAAAGGCGGGCCTGAGCGTATTGCTGGTTGAAGATAATCCGGTCAATCAGGAGCTGGCCAAGCGTTTGTTGGAGCGTCTGTCGCATCGTGTGTCGATTGCCAACAATGGCGCGGAGGCGCTGGATTTGTTCGATAGCGGGCATTTCGACGTGATCCTGATGGATATGCAGATGCCGGTTATGGGCGGGCTGGAAGCAACCGAAGCGATACGCTCCCGGGAAATGCGGCGGAGCTGGGTTGTTTCCCGTGAGTTCAGGCCGGTCTACATCATTGCCATGACCGCCAATGTCATGGCCTCGGATCGCGAACGCTGCCTGGGGGCGGGAATGAATGACTATGTTGCCAAACCCTTGCGGCCGGAAGAGTTGAGTGCTGCGCTGGCGCGAGCCATGGGGGTAGCCGAAAGCGAGCCGGAAGAAATGATCGGTGCGCTGCTCGGTGTCTCTTCGCAGCTTGATCTGGGAGCGGCATTGCAAGATATCGGCGAGCCGGAGTTGTTCGCCACCATGGCGGGCATGTTCCTGGGCGAATGGGATGCGCATCTTGGGCGTCTGGGAGCTGCGATCGATGCGACGGACGATCAGGAGACGCGCATGCATGCTCATACCCTGAAGAGTCTGCTGGCCATGTTCCATGCTGAGCATGCCCGGCGCAAGGCAATGGAAATCGAGCAGGCCGTCATGGGAGGGGCGAGTATCGACTGGGCGGCCTGCCGTCGACAGTATGGGGCTTTGGTCGATGAAATGAATCTCATCAAGCCGACTTTCAAGCGTTACGTAGAGACACGTGCAATCCCTTGAATTTGCCTGAAAAGGTACATTTCGGCTAGAATAGAAAGGTTAAAAAGCACAAGCGGGGAGGCGCAAGCCTTCCCGCTTGGCACATGAATAAGCAGAAAATATTTGGAGAGCCGACGTGTCACTGCTGCCCTCATTCACTCCCGCCATTCTCGCCCTCGCCGACGGAACGGTTTTCAAGGGCCAATCCATCGGCGCCGACGGCGTAACCAGTGGCGAAGTGGTGTTCAATACCGCTATGTCCGGCTATCAGGAAATTCTTACCGATCCGTCCTATTGCCGCCAGATCGTCACCCTGACCTATCCGCATATCGGCAATACCGGCTGCAACGCGGAGGATTTCGAGTCCGATGCCAACTATGCTGCCGGCCTGGTCATTCGTGACCTGCCGCTGGTCGCGTCCAACTGGCGTACCCAGGACGACTTGTCGTCCTATCTGAAAAAGCACGGTATCGTCGCCATCGCCGGTATCGATACGCGCAAACTGACCCGCATCCTTCGCGAAAAGGGCGCCCAGGCCGGTTGCATTCTGGCGGGCGAAGTCGACGAATCCAAGGCACTGGCCATGGCGCGCGCCTTCCCGGGCTTGAATGGCATGGATCTGGCCAAGGTGGTGTCGGCAAAGGAGTCCTACGCCTGGACGGAAGCTGAATGGACCCTCAAGGGGTATACGCAACGCGGCGAGGAGCGTTTTCACGTCGTCGCCTATGATTTCGGCGTCAAGAAGAACATCCTGCGCATGCTGGCCGAGCGTGGTGTCCAGCTGACTGTCGTTCCGGCCCAGACGCCGGCCGCCGATGTGCTGGCCATGAAGCCGGATGGCGTTTTCTTGTCCAACGGCCCGGGTGACCCGGAGCCGTGCGATTACGCGATCGCAGCCATTCGTGAATTCCTGGAGCGTGGTGTGCCGACCTTCGGCATTTGTCTCGGCCATCAGTTGCTGGCCCTGGCCTCCGGCGCCAAGACGCTGAAAATGAAGTTCGGTCACCATGGTGCCAACCATCCGGTCAAGGACATGGATACCGGCCAGGTGTTGATCACCAGCCAGAACCACGGTTTTGCCGTCGATGCCGATACCCTGCCGGCCAACCTGCGCGCCACGCACGTCTCGCTGTTTGATGGCTCCTTGCAAGGTATCGCTCGCACCGACGTGCCGGCCTTCTCCTTCCAGGGGCACCCGGAAGCCAGTCCGGGCCCGCACGACGTGGCCTACCTGTTTGACCGCTTCCTCGACACCATGACGCGTGGCGTTGCCGCGCTGCAGCCGGCGCAATAAGGCGAGAGTAAAGAAATGCCGAAACGTACAGACATAAAGAGTGTTTTGATTATTGGCGCCGGCCCGATCATCATCGGTCAGGCCTGCGAGTTCGACTACTCGGGCGCCCAGGCCTGTAAGGCACTGCGCGAAGAGGGTTATAA
The DNA here is from genome assembly GCA_946477505.1 of uncultured Dechloromonas sp. GTDB lineage: Bacteria > Pseudomonadota > Gammaproteobacteria > Burkholderiales > Rhodocyclaceae > Azonexus. Next base: position 3,055 of record CAMKYP010000375.1, read on the forward strand.
GGTTATCCTGGTTAACTCCAACCCGGCGACCATCATGACCGACCCGGAAATGGCCGATGTGACCTACATCGAGCCGATCACCTGGCAGGTTGTCGCCAAGATCATCGAGAAGGAGCGCCCGGACGCGCTGCTGCCGACCATGGGCGGCCAGACCGCGCTGAACTGCGCGCTCGACCTCGACCGCGAAGGTGTGCTCGCCAAGTTCGGCGTCGAACTGATCGGCGCTTCCAAGGAAGCCATCGACAAGGCCGAAGACCGCCAGAAGTTCAAGGACGCGATGACCAAGATCGGTCTCGGTTCCGCCAAGTCGGCCACCGCGCACAGCATGGAAGAGGCCTACCAGGTGCAGGCCTCCATCGGCTTCCCGACCATCATCCGTCCGTCTTTCACGCTCGGCGGTACTGGCGGCGGCATTGCCTACAACATGGAAGAGTTCGAGACCATCTGCAAGCGCGGTCTCGAAGCTTCGCCGACCAACGAGCTGCTGATCGAAGAATCGCTGCTCGGCTGGAAGGAATACGAGATGGAAGTGGTTCGCGACAAGGCGGACAACTGCATCATCATCTGCTCGATCGAAAACCTGGATCCGATGGGCGTGCACACCGGTGACTCGATCACCGTCGCCCCTGCACAGACGCTGACCGACAAGGAATACCAGATCCTGCGTAACGCCTCGATCGCCGTGCTGCGCGAGATCGGTGTCGATACCGGCGGCTCCAACGTCCAGTTTTCGATCAATCCGAAGGACGGTCGGATGATCGTCATCGAAATGAATCCGCGCGTCTCGCGTTCGTCGGCGCTGGCCTCCAAGGCTACCGGCTTCCCGATCGCCAAGATCGCTGCCAAGCTGTCGGTCGGCTACACGCTCGACGAGTTGTCCAACGACATCACCGGCGGCAAGACCCCGGCCTCGTTCGAGCCGTCGATCGACTACGTCGTCACCAAGGTACCGCGTTTCGCCTTCGAGAAGTTCCCGCAGGCAGATTCCACGCTGACCACGCAGATGAAGTCGGTCGGCGAAGTGATGGCCATCGGCCGCACCTTCCAGGAGTCGCTGCAAAAGGCCCTGCGCGGCCTGGAAGTCGGCGTCGACGGCTTCAACCTGAAGTCGGTCGATCCGGAAACCATCGACGAACAACTGGCCCGCCCGTCACCCGACCGCCTTTGGTACGTCGCCGATGCCTTCGGTGTCGGCATGACCGTCGACAAGGTTTTCGAAC
>CAMKYP010000376.1 GCA_946477505.1 uncultured Dechloromonas sp.
TTCCAGCATAGTCGTCCGGTGGCGAATGTCCATTTCCGCCCGGACCGTGGCTAAGTGACGAGATACTCCGCGAACCAGCTGCTGACTTCGGTTAGCGGACGGTCCCCCGCAGCGAGTATGTGCAACTGGTGCTTGCCGCCCAGATGCGACGCAGCGCGCTGGTAGGCAGCCGATGCCGGCGTGTCATCGTGCTCAACCAGCATCAGCAAAGGGGCCGTCAGCATTTCGAGCGCCTGCAGCCCGGCACGGTCGATCAACCCGCCATGGCAGACCGCTACCCTGATCTGAATGTCGCGTTGCGCGGCGCAGCGAATGGCTGCCGGTGACGTATCGCCCCGGGCATGGATCCCCAGCGCCAGATCCTGCATGTCGCCGTCGTTACGTATCAGGTCGAGTACGTCGAGCAGTCGCTGGGCCAAACGTGGAACATTCTGTGTGGCATCGGCGAACTGCAATTCATGGGCGGTCAGCAAATCCATGCCCAATATGGCGAATCCTCGAGCCGCCAGGCAGGCAAGCAGCGCGTCGTCTTCGGGAACGCGGTGCGAACGGGCGACCAGGATGAGACCCTTGGGACTTTCCGGGAGATCGAGTTGGCCGTGGAGCGAGCCGTGCGGCGTGTGCAGGACGATATGGCGGATCATGGGGAGAGGCGGACGGGAATACGCCGAGGGCCGAAAGCATGGCCGTCGCGCCCAAGTGTTTGGGCAAAATGGCCGGCGATGGCGGTCTGGCAGTGTGGGCAATGGCCTTCGGCCGTCAGGTCGTAGCGGCGGATGGCGTACCAGTCGCGGACAATCAGGGCGGCTCGACAGTTTGGGCAAAATGTCGTGCCACCCTCGGGATCATGGACGTTGCCGGTGAACACGTAGTGCAGGCCGGCATCGAGGGCGATGCGCCGGGCCTGCGTCAGCGTCGAGGATGGCGTGGGCGGCAGGTCGTTCATCTTCCAGTCGGGGTGGAAGGCCGAAAAGTGCAGCGGTACGTCCGGTCCGAGTTCCCTGGCCACCCAGGCGGCCAGTTCGCCGATTTCGGCGGGGCTGTCGTTATGCCCGGGAATCAGCAAGGTGGTGATCTCCAGCCAGCAGTCGGTTTCGTGGCGGATGTAGGCTAGGGTGTCGAGAACAGGCTGCAGGTGGCCGACGCACAGCTTGTGGTAGAAGGCTTCCGTGAAGGCCTTGAGATCGACGTTGGCGGCATCCATCACGGCAAAGAATTCCCGCGCCGGTTGGCGATGGATGTAGCCGGCAGTGACGGCGACATTGCGGATGCCCTGTTCGCGACAAGCCAGTGCCGTGTCGATGGCGTACTCGGCGAAGATGACCGGATCGTTGTAGGTGTAGGCGACAGCGTCGGCGCCATGGCGTTTGGCAGCGGCGGCAATGGTCTGCGGGCTGGCGCTGTCCATCAGGCGATCCATGTCCTTCGAACGGGAGATGTCCCAATTCTGGCAGAACCGGCAGGCGAGGTTGCAGCCGGCGGTGCCGAAAGAAAGAATAGCGCTACCCGGGTAAAAGTGATTCAGCGGTTTCTTTTCGATGGGCTCGATGCAGAACCCGGAGGATCGCCCGTAGGTGGTTAACTGCATTCGCCCATCAACCATCTGGCGGACGAAGCAGGCGCCGCGCTGGCCTTCGTGCAACTGGCAGTCGCGCGGACACAGGTCGCACTGGATTCGACCGTCGGGCAGGGCGTGCCACCAGCGCCCGGGGTGCAGCGTGGGGACTGCGTTCATGGTGGCGCCTCCTTCCATTTCGTCACGCCGTAGCGCTCGAGCCGGACGTCGGGTCCCCAGTAAGCGGCGGGCAAACCGGCCTTCTGCTTGAGGTGGGCCATGAACAGGGCTGGGTCGGGGAGTTGCTCCCAGACTTGGGGCAGGAAGGTCGCCCGGCGGCTGCCGCAAGAGAAAATGATGCCGTCTTCCCCCGGATGTAGTTGGGCCAGGGCGTCGGCTTCGTCGGTGAAGGGCAGCGCGATGGCAGGCGTCAGCAGCGAGACCTCGACGCGGGTAAGAGGCAATTCGGCAGCCACCAATGGCGGGAAACGGGGATCGCGAAAGGCAGCGGCCAGCGCGTTCTCCCGGACATCGACGCCGAGAGGGCGCCACGCTTCCAGGCTGCCGATACAGCCGCGCAATTGGCCTCGCTGGGTCAGGGTGATGAAGGTGGCTCCCTGTTCGTGCAAGGCGGGCAGATCGTCCGTCGGTCGCGCGGCTTGGCCTAATTGGGAGGCAATCGCGTTGCGGGCCAGGATCAGCAGCGCGTGTCCGAGGTCAGGCATGGAAGTCGCCCTCCGCGAACGAGAATGCCGCGTAGCCGACCACGCGGTTGCGGTCTCCGGCGGTGTCGCCGGAATTGCACAGCGCGAGCAGGGTCGGTTTCAAACCGCGGCGGGCGGCGGCCAGGAGCAGGCCGTTGACCGGGTAGGCACCGCAGGCCTGTTCCGGGCGAATCCCGGTATCGAGTTGCAGGATGTGCTTGCAGGTGTTGCCATCGACTTGGCGGGCCGTGGCGTAGGGCAGGAAGTGGGAGAGATCGGAGCTGACGACGATCAGGGTTTCCGGTCCTCCCCACAGGATATCCAGCACCTCGCCTACAGCCTCCGGGGCGGCATGCCCGACCGCCAGCGGGACCAGCGAGAAGTGCGGCAGGACGCGCTGCAGGAAGGGAAGATGCACTTCGAGCGAATGTTCGAGGGCATGCGCCTGTTCGCTGAACACGATCTGCGGCAGTTCGGCGATGTCGGCGATGGCCTGAAGGTCGAGCCGGATCTTGCCCAGCGGTGTGGAAAAAGCCTCCGTTTCCGGGAGCGCGATTCCCTGAACGGCAACCCGATGGGTCGGGCCGAGCAGGATCACGCGCCGGATATCCCCGGCCCATGGGGCCAGGGGGGCGTAGGCTTCGGCCGCCGTTGCCCCGGAATAGATGTAGCCGGCGTGCGGGGCGATCAGCGCCTTGGGGCGAATGGAGGCATCGTGGCGGGCCGCTGCGAGCAGCCGGTCCACGGTCACGGCCAGCGTTGCCGGGTCGCCGGGGTAGAAGGTGCCGGCAACGGCGGCGGGGCGTGTTTCGATCATGGCGTACTCCTCAGACGAGCAGCAATCCGGCGGCCATGCCACCCCCGATGGCGAGCAGGCCGGGCAAGGCGTGGCGGGCCAGCTTGCCGCCCCCGATGCTGACGACCAGGCCGATCTTGAAAACCAGGTTGGCCAGCAGTGCCAGCGCGACGGCGATCACGGCCTCGGCGCTGGCGATCTTTTCGAGGTTGAACATGCGCAGGGTGGATAGCACGCTGGCGTCGGCATCGGTCAGGCCGGAAACCAGGGCGACGATGTAAAGACCGCTGTTGCCTGCCCTGTCCTGCAACCAGGCGGAAGCCAGAAGAACAAGGGCGTAGAGCAGGCCGAAGGAAATGGCGGTTTTCAGTTCGGTCGGATTCTTCACTTCCGGCATCGGCAGGTTGTCGGCCGCGCTGAGAATCTTCCAGCCGTACAGCGCCATCGCCACGCCCGGCACGATGCCGCAGGCAAAGACCACGGCAATCGGCCCGGCCAGATGAGGGGCGACAACGCCGGCCACCAGCCAGAGACGGATCATGACCATGACGTTGGCGATCAGGATGACGATGGACGACATGCGGACGAGATCGTCGTGTTCGCGGGCATGGCGCGAGAACATCATGGTCGTTGCCGTGGACGACGCCAGGCCGCCGAAGATACCGAGCACGGCGGCGCCATGGCGGGCGCCGATGATGCGCAACGCGAGGTAGCCGGCCAGCGCGAGGCCGGAAATCAGTACCACCATCCACCATATCTGGCGGGGATTGATGGCGTTGTAGGGGCCGAAGTCCTCGCTCGGCAGGATAGGCAGGATGACGAACGACAAGACCGCGAACTGGAGGATGGAATTGATGTCCTTCGGCGTCGTGCGCTGGCTGAGCTGTTTCAGCTCGGCCTTGAAGTAGAGCAGGATGGTGGTGGTGATGGCGAGCATGACCGCCAGTGCGGCGTAGCCCAGCCAGACGGCGGCGCCGAGGCCGTAGGTGATGACGATCGCTGCTTCCGACGTGAAGCCGCGATACTGCTCTTCTTGCTGCGACGAAAAATTGGAGGCGATCATCGCGCCGGCCACTACCAGCAGCCCGACCGCGAGCAGCCAGTGGCTGCCGGAGCGCTCGTCGAGCAAGGCGAACAGGCAACCGAGCATGGCCACCAGCGAAAAGGTGCGCAGGCCGGCCGCCGAGTCGGGGCGGCGCTCGCG
>CAMKYP010000377.1 GCA_946477505.1 uncultured Dechloromonas sp.
AGGTTGCATAACGTCATAGGCATATATATACTTCGCCATATTACCTAAGTCATACCTCGCTACGATGCTTGGGTAACTTGATTACACCAGCGTATGGAGAATGAATATGAGTACCGTCAAGACAATCGAAAAGATCGATGCCCGTGAAATCCGCCGCAAGCTCGGCCTGAACCAGCAGCAGTTCTGGTCAACCCTGGGCGTGACGCAGAGCGGTGGCTCCCGCTACGAAAGCGGCCGCAACATGCCGAAGCCGGTTCGCGAGCTGCTGCGCCTGGTTCATGTCGAGCAGGTCGACATCAAGACCATCAAGCGCGAAGATTGGGAAGTCGTCGAATACCTGAAGTCTCAGGAACCGGAACTGTTCAAGTCGCTGAAGAAATCGGCCCGTAGCCACGCCAAGAAAGCCGCCTGATTTTTCCCGACGACAGGGCTTGCCCAGAACCGACGGGCATCACGGAGAAACACTGACCCGGATGCCCGTTTCTTTTTCTATCTGCCCCCCAAATTCAGCCAGCTCCTCGGCCGGCAACGCCTTGAGGCGGGATGCAGCAGACTGCATCGACGGTCTGGCCAGACCGTAGAGATGAACACCCTTCAACTTACCGGATACCTTGCGCAGCAAATCGCAATAAGCTAGCCGCGACTCGGCTGAGGGCGCGCAACCATCCAGAGCGAACCAACAAGTCTGCACCCAGGTTGGCGCCAAATCTGCGCAAAGCTGCAGATTTTTCAAAACCCGCCCCGTATTGCCCGGAATACCGTTGATCTCCTTGATCTCATACGCCAATCCCCGGTCAATCTTGAACCAAACTTCGCCACCATATTCGGCAAGCCGACGAATTCCGGACTGTACGGCCGGACGATGCAACAGACTACCGTTGGTGATGAGCCGAACCGGTAACTGACCTTTCAACCCGAAGCGATCCAGTACGCCCCCCACACAATCGATCGCATCGGCAAATTCGGCAGCACTTGTCGGCTCGCCATTGCCCGAAAAAGCCACGTCCATCAAGTGCCTCGACTCAAAGGGCACGTTCCGGGCCATGAAATCGCCACGCAATACATCGTGAAGCAGAGAATCCAACTCCCGTTCCAGACGTTTCAGATCGATTGGCGGCGGCCCACCCCGCGTCAGGTTATCGACCTGGCAATACAAGCAAGCCCAGTTGCAGGCATTATTGGGATTGAGATTGATGCCGATCGACACCCCGCCGGCACGTCGCGAAACGACAGGGTAGACGTAAAGCAGGCCGGCACTGTCGCGACGGTGATCATCGGTAGTAAGCATGACGCATTGTATAATCCGCGACCGCCTTGTCGAGCAATACACCATGTTGATTACCCGCCGCCTCGAATTCGATGCCGGGCACCGCATCCCCGATCACAAAAGCCAGTGCCGCCACCTGCACGGGCACCGCTACGTTATTGAAATCACGCTTTCCGGCGACATCATCAACAAGGCGGGCGATGCCGCGAATGGGATGGTGATGGACTTTTCGCAAGTCAAGGACCTGGCTAAGCAATTCCTGGTTGACGAATGGGATCACGCATTCCTAGCCTTTGCCGGCGACAAGGCCATCGTCGACTTCCTAGCCACATTACCCGGACACAAGACCGTCATCCTTGACCGCGTCCCGACTGCCGAGAATCTGGCGCGACTGGCGTTTGATCGACTCGACAGCGTCTATCGCGACACCTATGGCAATCACTTGCGTCTCGAACAGGTCAGACTTTACGAAACCCCCAACTGCTGGGCCGATGCGCTGCGCACAGCAGCCGATTGAGTCAACACGACACCCCCTCTATACTGCCTGGAAAGCGGCATCTGCACGACAGGTGACTCTGGAGGGGACATGCGGCAAAAGATCGGCAACAACCGCAGAATTACGGACACCCAGCCCAAGACTGGGGTAGCAGCATGACTTCACAATCTGGCATGACGAGCGGCAAAACCGCGCTTGTCCTGACCGGAGGCGGCGCCCGTGCGGCCTATCAGGTCGGCGTGCTGCTCGCCATTGCCAAGCTGTCGAGCAATCGACGGCACAACCCCTTCCCCATTCTCTGCGGCACATCGGCGGGCGCCATCAACGTAGTCAGCATCGCCTGCCTTGCCGACAATTTCAGCAAGGCGGCGTCGGTCCTCGCCACTTTCTGGCGGAACATGCATGCCGACCACATCTACCGTGCCGACCCGATCGGTATCGGACGTTCGGCGCTGCGCTGGCTCTCGACGCTGACCATGGGCTGGCTGTTCAACAACCCGCCGCGCTCGCTGCTCGACAACGCACCGTTGCGCCGGCTGCTGAGCCAGCATCTCGATTTCCGCGGTATCGAGCATGCCATCGCCAAAGGCGCCCTGCACGCCGTCAGCGTCTCGGCCTCCGGCTACGAATCCGGCGACAACATCAATTTCTTTCAAGGCCATCCGAGCGCCGAACCATGGCGCCGGGTACAACGCATCGGAATCCGGTCGCAAATCACGGTGGACCACCTGCTGGCATCCAGTGCCATTCCGTTCATCTTTCCGGCAACCAAGATACATCGCGAGTATTTTGGCGACGGGTCAATGCGCCAGCTGGCCCCAATATCTCCAGCCATTCACCTTGGCGCCGAGCGCATCCTGATCGTCGGCGCCGGGCGCAAAAACGAACACCAGGAAAGACGGCGCGTCGACAGCCACCCCTCGCTGGCGCAAATAGCCGGCCACGCCCTGTCCACAATCTTCCTCGACAGTCTGGCGGTAGACATCGAGCGCATGCAGCGCATCAACCGTACCCTGAATGCCATCCCCCCCGAGATCAGGGCGGAGAGCGATATTCCGCTCCGTCCCATCGATTCGCTGATCATTTCGCCATCCGAACGGCTGGAACGCTTTGCGTCGGAGCACGCCAAGGCGTTGCCTTGGGCAATGAAGATGATGCTTGGCGGAATCGGTGGCATGAGCCGGCGCAACGGAACGCTTACCAGCTACCTGCTTTTCGAGAAACCATACACCCAGGCGCTCATTGATCTGGGTTACGCCGACACCATGGCGCGCTCAACTGAAGTCGGAGACTTTCTGAGACTCTAAAAGAGTGCCTGGCGGGTCCGGTGAGATTCGAACTCACGATGGGTTTCACCACGCCGGTTTTCAAGTAACTCGTAGGCTGATTTTACGCCACTGTGCGCCTCTTGCGTAAGCTTTACGAGTTACATGAAATCAGTGAGTTGCGCCGGATTTACATTTTGTGTAGCTTGTCATAGCTTTACCTGGACTGCTTACGGTCTGCTTACCGAACGTCTAGGAGAAGGAAAAAATGGCAAAGCTCACGAAGACCTACATCGACAAAATCACCCCCCCGGCGAGCGGGTACGACCTACATTTTGACGAGCAAGACCGAGGGTTCGGGGTGCGCGTCACAAAGGACGGGAAACGCACCTACATCGTGCAAGGGCGCGTCAATGGCAAGGAAGCCCGCATCAGCATCGGGCCTCATGGTGTATTCACCGCCGACCAAGCCCGCGAGGTTGCACGCGAACACCTGCGGAGCATGAGGCAGGGCATTGACCCCCGCACCGTTGCCAAGGAGCGTGCAGCCGAGGCGGTAACGCTGCGCGACGTAGCAGACGCCTACAAGCGCGACCGCCCGCTCAAGGAAAGCAGCAAGGGCGAGATCGAGCGCCATGTGACCACAACCTTCGAGGCATGGCTCAAGAAGCCCATGACGAGCATCACCCGCGAGGCGGTCACAAAGCGGTTCAACGAGATTAAGAATCACGGTCTGCGAGGCGACGGACCCGCACCAGCTCAAGCCAATCAGGGGTTCAGCGTGCTTCGCGCCCTGTTCAACTACGCGATTCGGGAATACCGCAGGCCGGACGGTACAGCGATCATTAAGGACAACCCCGTTGAGGTGCTTCACAAGAAATGGGCACCGATCAAGGCGAGGACGACCCGGATACCCGACAGCAAGGTTGGCGCGGTGTGGTCTGCACTCCAGCAGTGGCGCGAGGTCGCCTACAACCGCGACACCCTAGCCAGCGTTGATCTAGTCATGTTCCTACTGCTGACCGGCGCACGCATAGGCGAGGCGTCCGCGCTCACGTGGGACAGGGCGAATCTGGACGAAGCATGGTGGCACATACCCGACCCGAAAAATCGGAACCCCGTATGGATGCCTCTGTCATCACAAGCATTGGCGCTGCTCAAGACCCGCCAGCGCGTCAAGGGTAGCGACTTCGTTTTCACCAGTTGGGGCAAGGCAGGCCA
>CAMKYP010000378.1 GCA_946477505.1 uncultured Dechloromonas sp.
GCGATTTCTACACTGCCTCCAACCAGTGACATTGGTTGCGGCCGGCCGGAGGGGTTGGCGCTGTTCACCACACAGGAGGTTGAAATGATCATGTTCAAGAAGGCCGGGGCCGCAGCGATCCTCGCCACCATTTTTTCCGCGTCGTTGTCTGTCCATGCGGCGACCGACGCCGATGCCGCCAAGCTCGGCAAGGAGCTGACCCCGGTTGGTGCCGAGAAGGGCGCCAACAAGGACGGTTCCATCCCGGCGTGGGGCGGTAACGAACCGCAGGCCTCCGGCTGGAGCTACGGCAAGAGCCGTGCCGACGCCTGGAAGCACAAGGGCGACAAGCCGTTGTATTCGATCGATGCGAGCAATGTCGACAAGTACGCGGCACAGCTGTCGCCGGGCCAGGTTCAGCTGATCAAGCAGAACAAGGGCTACAAGATGGATGTTTATCCGTCCCGCCGTACTTGCGGCAACCCTGATTTCGTCGCCGAAAATACCCGGAAGAACGTCACTAGCGCCAAGATCGGCGCCGACGGCTGGAGCCTGAAGGAGGCGACCGTTCCGGGCATCCCATTCCCTATCCCGCACTCCGGTACCGAGGCGATGTGGAACGTCAAGATGAAGTACGCCGGCGTCGGCTTCGAGTGGCCGACGCTGTACACCGCGCTGTCGCCGCGTGCCGGCTCCAGCGAATGGATTGCCGCCACCTCGACGCAGACTTACTTCTTCCCGTGGGGCAAGAAGGGTTCGACCGCGTTCTCCAGCATGCCGCCGGTCGAGTACTACACCTACTTCGCCTACAAGTCGCCGACCGCGCTGGCCGGCCAGTCGCTGGCGATCACCGTGTTCACCGACAAGACCAACGAGGTTTTCTACTACTTCCCGGGGCAGCGTCGCGTCCGTCGCATGCCGACCTACGCCTACGACGCACCGCAGATTGGCTTCGAGAACCAGTACACGATGGATGAGCCGCGCATGTTCAACGGCACCATCGAGCGTTTCGACTGGAAGCTGGTCGGCAAGAAGGAACTGATCGTCGGCTACAACGCCTTCGGCATGTATGACCCGAACGTCAAGTTCAGCGATGTGACCAAGGAAAATGGTGTGGATAGCGCCCATCGCCGTTACGAGCTGCACCGCGTCTGGGTGGTCGAGGCTACCGTCAAGGCCGGTGTCCGCCACGTTGCGCCGAAGCGCACCTTCTATATCGACGAGGACAGCTGGGCCATCGTCGTCGCCGAGGACTACGACGCCCAGGGCAAGCTGTGGAAGCTGCGCGAAGGCTTCGTCATCCCGGTCTATGAAACGGGCAGCTGCGACAACCCGGCCTTCGTCCAGTACAACCTGATCGACAACCGCTACCTGGTCGACCAGAGCTCGCTGGGCGGCGGCAAGGACATGCGCTGGTTTGTCGAGGCCAACGACCCGAAGCTGAAGGAAGGCTTCTATACGTCGGACAACCTGCGCGCCATCAGCGAGCGCTGATCGGCCGGAATGGACTCGGAGGGTAAATAACCATGCACAACATCTTCAAGAAAACCGTTCTGGCTGCGTTGATCGGCTACGTGGGGGCGGCCTCCGCCTTCACGTTTGAAACGGGCAGCATTTCCGGCAGCTTCGATTCGACCGTGTCGCTGGGGACCGGCATCCGTACCCAAGGGCCATCCAGCGACCTGGTTGTCGCCGGCGCCACCGGCAACGGCGCACCGACCGGCAACACGACTTTTCAGGGGGTCGGCGACCAGGGCAACATCAACTACAAGAAGGGCGACGCCTTCACCACTTACCTGAAGGGCACGCACGAACTGCTGCTCAAGATGCCGGACGACTGGAAGTTCATGGGCCGTTTTAGCTGGCTGCGCGACTTCACGGCAACCAAGACCACCGGTTTCGTCAGTGCAGCGACCGGCCCCAATGGCTACTCGGCGTCGCTGTCCGACGATGCGCGCGACGATCTGGAATTCAAGACCCGCCTGCTCGATTTGTGGGTGAGCAAGGAGTTCTCGGTCGGCGAGCAGCGCGCCCGCGTCCGCGCCGGCAACCAGGTGATCAGCTGGGGCGAGAGCCTGTTCCTGCCCGGCGGCATCAACCAGACCAACGCCATGGACATCATGCGCCTGTCGCAACCCGGCACACAGTTGAAGGAAGTCTTCCTGCCGGCGCCCATCGTCAGCTTCGCAACGGGTCTGGGACGGGGTGTGAACTTCGAGGCCTACTACCAGGCCGAGTGGAACGCCCATTACTTCCCGCCGACCGGGAGCTACTGGTCGCAAGTCAACGGCCTGGGTGTCGGCGACAGTACCTACGGTATCAACCGCCGCAAAGCCAAGGATTCAGGGCAGTACGGCGCGGCGGTTCGCTGGCAGCCCTCGGGAACCCAGCTCAACCTCGGTTTCTACGCCATGGCCTACCATGACAAGGCACCGAACCTGGCCGTCGATCCCAATACCACGGCCTTCTCCTGGCAATATGCCGAAGATCGCCGTCTATACGGCATTTCCGCCAATTTCCCGGTCGGCGACTGGGCTATCGGCACGGAGCTGTCGTACCGGCCGAAGGATGCCGTTTCGCTCAATCCGGGTCTCGACCTGTGCGCCGCGAATAATGGCAAATGCTGGGTGGACGAGAAGAAGTTCCAGTGGCACCTGACCGGCTTGCTGAGCATGACGCCAGGCGATTACGGCGGCATCCTGAAGGCACTGGGCAATGCCTCGACGGCAACCTTCATGATCGAAGCCGTAGCCAGCTACTACCCGAAGCTGAAGAAGTATTACGGCAGCGAGCCGATCGGTGCTGGCGTCTGGGCCTGGGGCCAGGAGTACAACCTGGGCAATACGGCCGAGGCGGTGGGCGACAAGCTGTCCTGGGGCTATAACCTGGATTTCAGCTGGACCTACGACGGCAATCTGATTCCGGGCTGGCAGGTGACGCCGGAGATCTACTACTTCCAGGCAGTTAGCGGCCGCACCCCGAACGCATCCGCGTTGTTCATGGAAGGCGCCAAGTCGGCCAACTTCATCGTCAGCTTCACGCAGAACCCGGCCAAGTGGCAGGCAGGCGTGAACTACGCCAAGTTCTGGGGCGGGTCGCGCGTCTACGACCAGCCGTACAGGGACCGCGATTTCTTCGGCATGTACGTCTCGCGCAATTTCTAAGGCGACATAAGGTCGGGAGGCGATACCTCGCTTCCCGACCGCAACGATAAGAACAGATCACCCCCCGCAGGACAGCACATCATGCTCAACCTATTCAGCGTCGACGATGTCGACAAATACCTGACCCGCACTCTGACCGGGCTGGAGAACTTCTGCTTCAAGTACCGCACGCCTTTCCTGATCTGGTTGGCCGTGTTCACCGCCGTGATGGGCTATTTCGCGCTGCAGTTGCGCATGGAAGCCGGTTTCGAGAAGCAGATGCCGACCGGCCACGAATACATCGAGACCTTCCACAAGTACCGCAACGACGTGCTCGGCGCCAACCGCCTGAACGTCGTGGTCAAGGCCAAGAAGGACACCATCTGGACGCAGGCCGGCCTGAAGCGCCTGTACGACGTGACCCAGGCGGTGATTTACCTGCCGGGCGTCGACCGTCTGGGTGTGCAATCGCTGTGGACGCCGAACAGCTTCGTCAATGAAATCACCGAGGAAGGTTTTCGCGCCGATCCGCTGATTTCCGGCACGGTGACGCCGGACCAACTGAATTCCGAAATCATCGCCGGCATTCAGCGCTCGGCCAGCCAGGGCGGCTTCGTCGGCACGCTGGTGTCGCGCGACCAGACCAGCGCGATGATCGTCGCCGAACTGGCCGAGGTGGACAAGGACGGCAACAAGATCGACTACGTGTCGTACAACGACAAACTGGAAGCCCTGCGCAAGCAGTTCGAGGACGCCGATTTCGAAATCCAGATCATTGGCTTCGCCAAGCAGATCGGCGACATCGCCGACGGCGCCTCGTCGGTGCTTGAGTTCTGCGCGGTCGCCCTGTTGCTGACGGCGGGGGCGGTGTATTGGTACTGCCATTCGCTGCGCTTTACGCTGCTCCCCATCATCTGCTCCTTCACCTCGCTGGTCTGGCAGTTCGGCGCCTTGCGCCTGCTTGGCTTTGGCCTCGACCCGCTGGCCGTGCTGGTGCCTTTCCTGGTCTTCGCCATCGGCGTCTCGCACGGCGTGCAGCAGATCAACTTCATCGTGCGCGAACTGGCGCACGGCAAGACCACCGAGCAGGCCGCCCGCGCCAGCTTCTC